>CADBMD010000087.1 GCA_902795735.1 uncultured Bacteroidia bacterium | reverse complement strand
GAAATCGGGCTGTCCGGTAATCGGACAGAGTGTCGTGAATTCCGGGCAGTTGAAACGAACCCAATAGTCCCTGCCGGGATGCATGTTGGCAAAAGTTTCAAGTACCTCAGGAGAATAATCCATCTTGTAGCGGGTAGCGTGTCCAAGGGCTTCCAGCCCTTCTTTCTTTCTATCCATATCTTAGAAATCAAAAATCTTGAAAGGGTTGTAATGAATATCAGTGTCATAAGCATCCTCTTCTCGGGCCTTGAGGGAAGTGACTACCCTTGATGTGACCGGAAGGATGACGATTTCATAAATCACCTTGAATGTCACCTGGCACAACATCATCCAGGCAAGGTTTCTCAGAGGAGTACCCCAGAAGGCGATTGGCATGAATATCAAGGAATCCAGGCACTCGCCTGCCAGAGAAGAGACTATCGCCCTGAGAGAGAAGCCTTTCCCTCCCTGCGCTACCTTCATCTTGCTCAGGACATATGAATTGAAGGTCGATCCGGCCAGGAATGCCAGCAGGGATGCCAGCAGGACCCTAGGAGCCATCTTGAACACGAAATCGAAATGTTCTCCGCCATTCCAGAAAGATGCGGCAGGAAGGATTACGGCAAGCTGGGCAGCAAGAGCCACGAAAAGGTTCATGGCGAAGGCAATCCATATGACAAGCCTGGCTTTGCGGTACCCCCAGACTTCCGTGAAACAATCGTTCAGGATGTAGGACACGGGGAATATCAGGACTGCACATGGGAGTGCTATCTTCCCTATCGAGAAGACTTTGGCGGCAAAAAGATTGGACGTGATCAGGCAGACCACGAACAACACTGTCATCAGCAAAAATGCTGGGGAAAAGGATTTGTTCTGCATTTCTAGTTTTTTAAGTGGTTTCCTAGGACACTGTTACCAGGTTGACATCAGTCACCGGCTTCCTTGAGACGCTCGGCGTTCTCGGCTATCTGTAGTTGGTTTATGCATTCCTGGATGTCGCCATCCATGAACACGGGAAGGTTGTACATCGACCAGTTGATCCGGTGGTCAGTCACACGGCCCTGAGGATAATTGTAAGTACGAATCTTGGCGGAACGGTCGCCGGTGGAGACCATGGTCTTACGTTTTGCACCTATCTCATCAAGGTATTTCTGGTGTTCGAGATTGTACAGACGGGTTCTCAGTTCCTCGAAAGCACGGTCCTTGTTCTTTAGCTGGGAGCGCTCCTCCTGACACTGGACGACAAGGCCTGTCGGGAGGTGGGTAAGACGGACCGCTGAATATGTCGTATTGACTCCCTGTCCGCCAGGACCAGAGGCACAGAAGAGATCGAGACGGATGTCCTCCCACTTCAGGTCGACATCGAATTCTCCAGCCTCAGGGAACACGGCAACAGATGCTGCGGAAGTCTGGATCCTGCCCTGTGTCTCTGTCTGAGGAACACGTTGGACACGATGGACTCCGGACTCATATTTCATTATTCCATAGACACCCTCGTCGTTGGAAGACAGTTTAAAGACAATCATCTTGAATCCGCCCGAAGTGCCGGGAGTCGAATCATTGACCTCCAGTTTCCATCCCCTCTTCTCTGCGAACTTGGAATACATCCTGAAGAGGTCGCCGGCAAAGATGGCTGCTTCGTCTCCTCCTGTGCCGCCACGGATCTCCACGATGGCATTTTTGGCATCGTCAGGATCCGCCGGGATAAGGAGGATCTTTATCTGTTCTTCAAGATGCGGAAGAAGCGGTTCGATCTCAGCGACCTCAGCACGGGCCATGTCCTTAAGGTCCTCATCTTTTTCATTGATGAGGATATCCTTGGCTTCAGCAAGTTCTTCAACCTTCTTCTTATAGTCGAGACCTGTCTTCACGATAGGCTCCAACTGCTTGTAGTCTTTGTTCAGCTGGACATATTTCTTCATGTCAGCTATGACTGCAGGATCTGAAAGCTGGGCCTGCAGTGCATTATATTTCTCCTGGAGTGCCAGGATCTTCTCAACCAGAGTATTCTCTGCCATATTAATGAATTTAGAGTTCTTTCACGAAGCATCTGCGCCTCATGAAGAGTTCGCTGTCATATTTCCCCCAGACATTGGCGGCTCCGTTGGACTCGATCTGGGGATTTGTTATCGCTATTTTCGTACCCATCTTGCGGTACTTCTCCGACATGGTGCAGTGGTAGATCGAAGAAACTCCCGTATTCTGCCACTTTGGTACTGCGCCATTGAGCATGAGGTCGACAGTATGGTAATCATGCATAGCCCTGTACAAGTGCCACCATCCGAAGGGGAACAGATGCCCTTTTGCTTTCTTGAGAGCCTCGGAGATGGAAGGGAAGGTGATTCCGAATCCTACCAGTTCCTCTTTCTCGTCGAAGATTATGCTGCTTGTCTTGTCAGTCACGAAGCGGAGGACTTCGGAAGCTTCTTCATCGATTTCTTCCTTAGTGAAAGGAATGAAGTTATAGACTGATTTTGCAAAACTCTCATTATAGACATCGAAGAAGTAGCGCACCATCTTGACATCCTTCTTGAGTTTGACAAGACTGCCCTCATGCAAGTTGTACCTTTCCTTGAGCAGGCCGGCTATCCTGTAGATCTTGTCCTGCGGGCGCTGGTCAGCCGGAACCTTGTACTGTACCCAGTCGCATTCCTTGGAATAGCCCAAGGCAGCCATGAAGTCAACGTAGTAAGGATAGTTGTAGATACAATTGAAAGGTGGGGTGTTCTGGAAGCCCTCGACGAGCATGCCCTGCTTGCCAAGTGTGTTGTAGTAAAGCGGCCCGTGGATCTCGGTCATACCGTTCTCCCTGGCCCATTGTTCAGCTGTCCCGATAAGGAGCCTTGCAACTTCCAGGTCATCGATGGTATCGAACCAACCGAAACGAGCACGTTTCTTGTCATAGAGGGCATTGTACCTGGGATTGATCATCCCGCAGATACGTCCGACCACATCCTTGCCGTCCAGGACCATCCACATCTTGCGCTTGCAGTAAGACAGGGTCGAGACCTTAGTCAACGACTTCTTCTGGTCGGAATGCAACGCCGGGACATACTGCGGGCAGTCCTTGTACAACAAGTCCGGGAACTTGATAAATCGCTTCAAGTCCCTTTTAGTCAAAACCTCTACAACCTTGTAATTCGGCATCCTGCAAAGATAAACATTTAGCTTCTTTCTGGCAATACCTTTAAAGACCTTTGGCTTTTCCTTCGTCCCAGATTGCATCCATTTCCGCAAGGGTCATCTCATGAAGGTCCCGTCCTCGGCGGATAGTGTTTTCCTCGAGATAGGTAAAGCGCCGCCTGAACTTGTCGCATGCACGGTTCAAGGCAGTGTCCGGATCTACGCCATAGAGACGGGCGGCATTTATCGTTGCGAACATGAAATCTCCAAGTTCTTCTTCAGCACGATCGTACGCTGCCTTCTTTTCTTCTTCAGAAGATGCGTCATCCATGGCTTTGAATTCGGCCTCAAGTTCTCCTTGTTCCTCCTTCACCTTGTCCCAGACCTGCTGTTTTTCTTCCCAGTCGAAGCCGACTCCCCTGGCCTTGTCCTGCATGGAATAGGCCTTGAGGATAGGCGGAAGGGAATCCGGTATACCGGAAAGGATTCGTTTGTTCCCACCCTTCTCCTTCGCCTTCAGCATTTCCCAGTTGGTCGAAACCTCTTCGGCATCGGCCACCTTTGTCGTTGAGAAGACATGTGGATGCCGGTAGATCATCTTCTGGCACAGTTTCTCGAGGACATCGGCGATGTCATAACGACCCTCCTCTTCGGCGATCTTGGCATAGAAAATGACATGTAGCAACACGTCTCCAAGTTCCTTCTCCAAGGCTGCTTCATCTTTTTTAAGGACGGCATCGCTGAGTTCATAGACCTCCTCGATGGTCATGGGGCGTAGCGTATCAATGGTCTGGGCATGGTTCCACGGGCATTCTGCCCTGAGCCTGTCCATGACGTCCAGAGCCTTTTCGAAGGCTTGTAGTTTCTTTTCTCTGTTCAACATGACTGCAAAGGTAGGGATTTTTAATGTTTATAGCTATCTTTGCTTCCCAATACAATAAGAACCACATGAAAGAGATCCACTACGTTACCGCAGACGAGGCCGTAATGGCCGTAAAGTCAGGAGATCACATCCATCTAAGCAGTGTCGCAAGCGTACCTCATATCCTTGTGGATGCCCTTGTCCGCAGGGCCGAAGCCCATGAGATCGAAGACTTGCATTTCCATCACTTCCACACCGAAGGGCCTGCCCCATATTCTGATCCGAAGTACATGGGGATATTCTTCGAGCAAGGTTTCTTCATCGGCCCCAATGTCCGAGCCAATGTCAATTCCGGCTACGCAGACTATCTTCCAGTCCATCTAGGAGAATCCCAGAAGCTCTACCGCAGCGGAGCCATCAAGCTTGGCGTCGCCATGGTCCAGGTATCACTCCCGGACGAAAACGGAATGGTGTCTCTCGGTACTTCGGTTGACTGTTCCATTGCAGCCATAGAGACCGCAAGGGTGAAGATAGGTGTCGTCAACCCGAACGTTCCCTTCGCCTACGGAGACCTGGTTTCCCTCGATGCCTTCGACTACCTCGTCCAGGACGACACACCCCTTGTTACCAAGGACTTTGCCGAGCCGACCCCGACCGAAATCCTGATCGGTAAGAACTGTGCGGAACTGGTTCCTGATGGAGCCTGCATCCAGATGGGGATTGGTGCCCTTCCGAATGCCCTGGCTGCCCAGCTTACCGACCACAAGGATCTTGGAGTGCACACCGAGATGTTCGCGGACGGCATCCTCAGGCTCATCAAGAAAGGAGTGGTCACCGGCGCCAACAAAGCCATCGACAAGGGAAAGATCGTGGCATCCTTCCTCCTTGGTTCGCAGGATGTCTATTCATTCATTGACCACAACCCGGATGTCCTGATGAAGGACATAAAATACGTCAATGACCCTTGGACCATTTCCCGGAACCCCAACATGATGGCCATCAACTCGGCCACGGAGGTGGATATCACAGGCCAGATCAGCGCCGACTCCATCGGTACTCGCATCTTCTCCGGAACCGGAGGGCAGCTTGATTTCGTCAAGGGCGCGATAATGTCCGAAGGAGGAGTCTCAATGACAGCCTTCGCTTCCCGGACCAACAAGGGTAAAGCCAAGATCGTTCCTTTCCTCAACCCTGGTGCCGGGGTCGTTACCCCAAGGGCTGACGCACATTGGATCATCACTGAATATGGAGCCGTGGACCTCTACGGAAAGTCTCTCCAGGAGCGTGCCAAGCTGCTCATATCGATCGCCCATCCGGACGACCGCGAGATGTTGGACAAAGCCTCTTTCGAGCGCTTCGGTCCACATTGGCACAGTGTAAAGATCTGATTCCTTGATCAGAGATACCGGCCGGTGATGCTTTCCGCATTGCCGGCTATTTCTTCTGGGGCTCCCGTAGCAACGATGCGTCCACCCTCAAGTCCGCCGCCGGGCCCCATGTCCACTACATAGTCAGCCTGCCGGATGACATCAAGGTCATGCTCTATGACGATGACCGTGGCCCCATTGCCTAACAGATGACGGAAAACATCCATGAGGGTCCTGACATCCAAGGGATGCAGCCCGATGGTAGGTTCATCGAAGACGAACAGTGAATCCGCCTGTCCCCTGCCCATTTCGCTGGCAAGCTTGAGTCTCTGGGCCTCGCCTCCTGAAAGGCTTGGGGTGGCTTCTCCAAGCGTCAGGTAGCCAAGGCCTAGATCATGGAGGACCTGAAGCCTGCTTTTAACCAGGGACAAGTCGGAGCATGCCTCCAAGGCCTCGTCCACGCTCATGGCCATCAATTCAGGAAGGGTGGAGCGATCACGGCGCCTTATACCGTAAGCAGCACGCGAATACCTTGATCCATGACAGTCAGGGCATGGTATGTCCACGTCCGGAAGGAACTGCACATCCAGGCTAATGCTTCCGGTACCATCACATGTCGGACAACGGAGTTTTCCAGTGTTGTACGAGAAATCACCAGCTTTCCACCCCCCAGCCTTCGCATCATCCGTCCTGGCATAGACCTTCCGTAATTCGTCATGGATATTCGCATAGGTTGCAACAGTTGAGCGGACGTTTATTCCGATCGGGGTTGCATCAATCAGTTTTACCTGGCGTATTCCTTCCGCATCAACGGAAATAACGTGAGAGGGAAGCTTCTTCCCCTCAATGGATGCTTTCATTCCTGGGATAAGGCTCTCCAGGATCATCGTCGTCTTTCCGGAGCCAGACACTCCGGTCACTACGGACAAACGTCCCTTCGGGAACACCACATCCAAGGGATGGACGGTGTGGATAGCTCCTGTCTTCAACCGGATGTTTCCAAGGCTGAAAAGGTCCGGTCTCGAAGGCATGGCCCCAGGCTTGTCCTTAAGGAAACAGCCTATCCTGGAGTCCGCATTGTCTTCGATTTCCTTCACGGTTCCCTGTGCGATTATGTTCCCGCCTTTTGCTCCGGCTTCAGGGCCGAGTTCAATTATCCAGTCCGAATGAGCGAGGACCTGGGTGTCATGGTCCACCAGGACCACGGTGTTCCCGTCAGCCACAAGGTCGTCCATGACTCCGGTAAGGCCGTCAAGGTTGGAAGGATGTAGTCCGATCGAAGGTTCGTCAAGGACATAGAGTACCCCGGTCGTACGGTTACGCACCGACCTGGCGAGCTGGACCCGCTGCCTTTCTCCAGTTGAGAGGGTCGCGGCAGCCCTGTACAGGGAAAGATATGACAGCCCGAGGTCGACAAGGCGCCTGGCGGTGTCATTGAAAGACTCGCAGATCCTTTCCGCCATGGGACGCATAGGCTCGGGAAGGGAACCTGGCACTCCGGCCACCCATTCAATCAACTCAGCCAAAGTCATCTTGCAGGCTTCGGCAAGGTTTATTCCCCTAAGCAAAGGGGCCCTGGCTTCATCTGACAGCCTCGAGCCTCCGCAGTCAGGACAGACATCTTCTTTCAGGTATTTCTCCACCCTCTTCATTCCCGTCTCGTCTTTCACCTTGGCGAGGGCATTCTCGACGGAATAGACAGCATTGTAGTATGTGAAGTCCATCTCCGCGAAGTTATTAGTCTTCTCATTGCGGTAGAGGATATGCTTCTTTTCAGCGGGCCCATGGTACACGATCTCCTTTTCTTCAGGGGTCAAGTCCCTGAAAGGAACATCCGTTCGCACACCCATCTCCCTTGCTATGTCCTTCATGAGCGACCACATGAGGGAACCCCATGGCGCGACTGCTCCCTGGTCGATGGTAAGGCTGTCGTCAGGCACCAGTGTAGACTCATCGACTGTACGGACGATACCGGTACCTCCACAAGTCCGGCAGGCGCCTTCACTGTTGAAAGCAAGTTGCTCGGCTCCCGGAGGATATACCCTTTCCCCGCACACCGGACAATATATCGGCTGTTCCGCCGCCACGTCAAGGGTAGGCTCCAGGTAATGTCCGTTCGGGCAGCGATGGCTGGCAAGACGGGAAAACATGAGCCTCAGGCTGTTCAAGAGTTCCGACATTGTGCCGAACGTACTCCTTATCCCGGGGACTCCCGGTCTTTGGTGAAGGGCAAGCGCAGCGGGCACGTACCGGACATCGTCCACCATAGCCCTGGAAGCCTGGGTCATACGCCTCCGGGTGTAAGTGGAAAGGGATTCCAGATACCTTCTGGAGCCTTCTGCGTACAGGACTCCCAAGGCCAGGGAAGACTTCCCGGACCCGGACACCCCGGCGATACCTACTATCTTCCCGAGAGGTATGTCGACGTCTATATTCTTGAGATTATGGGCTTTAGCCCCACGTATTTCAATCTTGTCAGGCATAGGTGGCTACATACATAAAAAGCATGCAAATATACGACAAGACAAGTGTGCAAGCAATTTATTTTAAGTATATTTGTGAATATGGACAATGCCCTCCAGCAGGAAAAGTACATACGGATGACGTCGGCTCCTGTAGGCCGGCTGGTTACATCGATGGCCATCCCGTCGATAATCAGCATGCTCGTGTCCGGAATCTACAATCTTGCCGACACATTCTTCGTCGGGCACATCAACACCCAGTCTGTCGCAGCACTGGGGATCGTCTTTTCCTACATGGCCCTGATACAAGCCATCGCATTCTATTTCGGACAGGGTTCAGGTAATTTCATTTCGAGGGCGCTAGGAGGCAGGAGAACCGGCGAAGCATCAGTCATGGCTTCTACAGGATTCTTTTCTTCATTCATCACCGGCTGCCTGATAGCAGTAGCCGGATGGCTGCTGATGGATGGTATCCTGCATTTTTTCGGTTCCACCGAGACCATACTCCCCTACGCCAAGGATTATTTCCGGTTCATCCTGATCGGAACTCCATTCATAATGTGCTGCTTCACCATGAACAACCAGATGAGGCAGCAAGGAAATGCCATGCTGGCCATGATCGGTATCGCTTCAGGAGCCATCCTGAACATTGCTTTGGACCCTTTACTGATTTTCGGGTTCGGAATGGGGATACGTGGAGCCGGCCTTGCCACTGCCATTTCCCAGGCGGTGAGTTTTGTCATCATGCTGTCCCTGTGCGGGAAAAACGGTGGAATCAGGATCAGGCTGAGGAATTTCAAGCCTTCGGTACATATTTACAAGGAGATCAACGCCGGAGGCCTTCCCTCCCTAGCCAGGCAGGGGCTGATGAGCATTGCCGCAATCTGCCTCAACCAGATGGCTTCCTCCTATGGAGATGCATCCGTGGCTTCTTTCTCGGTCGTGAGCCGGGTCGCCATGCTGGCAGGAGCTGCGATGATCGGCTACGGGCAGGGTTTCCAGCCTGTCTGCGGGTTCAATTTCGGAGCCGGTAGATATGACCGTGTCAGGGCAGCCTTCAAGCACAGCCTTTTCGTTTCCACCCTGTACTGCCTGGTGCTTGCCATACTCGGCTTTGTCTTCGCTCCGGGGATAGTACGGGTGTTCAGGAGCGACGACCCTGAAGTCATCAGGATGGGCACCGACATCCTGCGCTACCAATGTCTTTCATTCCCCCTTTCCGGGATGGTCGTCATGTCGAACATGTTCCTCCAGAACATACGGAAGACCGTCCCAGCCGTAATAATGGCAACCGCACGGCAGGGGCTCTTTTTCATACCGGCCCTGCTGCTGGGCAAACTCTTTCTCGGCTTCCTCGGCATCGAGATTGCCCAGACCGTCTCGGACTGCTGCTCGTTCTTGCTGGCGATCCCTCTTACCGTCCATGCATTGAAAGGCATGGGAGTGACAAATGACAAAAACAAATGATATCCATGAAAAAAGTCCTGTTTTTCCTTCTCCTTGCGTTCCTGGATTCCATCATCCTTGCCCAGCCCGCACAACGCGGACGGATCAGGGATTTCGGCATTGAGCCTGGCATATTCAAACCGGGAAGATTCAATGCCATCACCGACGTAGCAGGAGTCAAGGTGGGGCAAGTCACTATCATCAAAGGGGATAACGTCAGGACCGGAGTGACCGCCATAGTCCCCCATGGAGGCAACATTTTCCACAGGAAATGTCCGGCAGCCATCTATGTCGGGAATGGTTATGGGAAATTGGCAGGAGTGACACAGGTCCAGGAACTTGGCTGCATAGAGACTCCCATAATCTTGACAAACACGCTTTCAGTAGCCCAAGGGATAGAGGGTGTCTTGGAATATACCCTCGGACAGGATGGAAATGGAAGCATCGGCAGCGTCAATGCCGTGGTCGGAGAGACCAACGACGGCATCCTCAATGACATACGCGGCAGACACGTAAAGGCTGACGACGTCGTCAGGGCGATCCTTGAGGCCAAGGACGGTCCGGTCGAAGAAGGCTGCGTAGGAGCCGGGACAGGGACAGTCTGCTTCGGATGGAAAGGCGGGATTGGGACGTCATCACGCGTTCTTCCGGCCAGTCTCGGAGGATACACCGTGGGTGTGCTGGTACAAAGCAACTATGGTGGGATCCTGCAGGTTGACGGAGTCCAGGTAGGCCGGCGTCTGGGACAATACTCTTTCCGCGAAAGCGCAGACGGCTCTTGCATGATGGTCGTGATGACCGACGCCCCACTGGATGCCAGGAACCTTGGGAGACTTGCAAAAAGGGCGATGATGGGGCTTGCAAGGACCGGAGGAATCGCTTCAAACGGAAGCGGCGACTATGTGATCGCTGTCAGTGTCAACGAAGATAACCTGATAGATGAAGGGAGCGGATTCTACCGTCCCGTCCTGCTGCACAACGACGCAATGAGTCCTCTGTTCGAGGCCGTGATCGAAGCTACCGAAGAAGCAATCTGGAATTCTCTCTTTATGGCAACGGACATGGAAGGAAAGGATGGGAACCGAGTCCAAGCCATTCCCATCTACAAGGTGCTCAATGCAATGAGGGAGCCGAACCTGTCAACCACATGGTCTGCACCGCATGAAAGGAGTTCCTCCCTTGAAGAATTGCCGTAAGAGACTCCACATGTAAGGGTTCCGGCACCTTTACCCATAAGGATGTCGACCGGCATGTCTCCCACGACAAGGGTTTCTTCTGCCTTGAATCCAAGTTCCGCCAAGGTCTTCAAGACTGGTTCTGGATGAGGTTTCGCATGGGAAACCTTGTCGGCACCGAGTATGTAGGCAAAATATTCCCTGATACCCATCTCGTCCAGGAAGGCGTTCAGTGAACGGGATGACCTGGAAGAGGCTATCGTCAAGACGATGCCGGCATCCCTGAGTCGCCTCAAAGTGTCCATGACCTCCGGGAAAAGGCTTGGCTTGTAAGCCTTCCTGTTGATCTCGAACAGTTCCCTGTACGTAGATGTACATTCTTCTACCTTCTCCTCCGAGATGCCCTCAAGCAGACTTCGGAAGCCCTCATCAAGAGGCAGTCCTATAGTGGATGCGATCTCATCCTCCGATGCAACACGGTAGCCAAGATGCGCCATCGTCTGCTTCATGGTCATCACGATATTGGTCCTGGTGTCGGCCAAGGTGCCATCGAAATCGAGGATCAGCAGTCTTGTCATGGCAGATTATTTCAGGAAGACGAAGAA
This sequence comes from uncultured Bacteroidia bacterium, assembly GCA_902795735.1. GTDB lineage: Bacteria > Bacteroidota > Bacteroidia > Bacteroidales > UBA932 > Cryptobacteroides. The sequence goes on along the minus strand of CADBMD010000087.1, from coordinate 21,295 downwards.
AACGGCCAGCACCAGGCAGAAGAATGCGACGATATGGTTCCACTGGATCGTCTGGCCCTTGAACACGAACATCACTATGACAGTGAATATGGTGAGCGAGATGACTTCCTGGATTACCTGAGCTGAAGGAGGTTGAAAGGACCACCGTTGGCTGCGAAACCAATCCTGTTTGCCGGAACCGTAAGACAATATTCAAAGAAAGCGATCCCCCAGGAAAAAAGGATGACAAGGATGAGAGGCCAACCCGTCGAAATCTTCATCTCACTCAGTTTCAAATGGCCATACCATGCGAATGTCATGAAGACATTGGAAAAAACCAGCATCAGTACTGTCAAAAATCCACGCATAGCCTATTCTATTGTTTGTCTTTTGAGAAGGCGCCACGAGAGCACCGGAATCATGAAAGAAAGAAGGCATGCTGCCAGCCAGAAGATGGAGACCGGACGGAAGTCGAAATCCCCGGAACCGATCATGAATCCGCTGACTATGTTCTGGAGGCCGGCGGCGCCATAGCTCGCCAGTCCTACCATGCCCAAGGCTGATCCTGTAGCCTTCCTTGGCACTATGTCAAGCGCCATCAGCCCGGCAACCGTACAATAGACAACTCCTATTGCAAGGCTGAACACCGCCACATAAACTATATTCATTACATATCCGCCTCCTGTGAGAAGGAATCCTCCAAGGGCGGCAAGGCAGACTACGCCGGAAAGGAAGACCGGAATGAATCGGTTACCTTTGAACACCCTGTCTGACAGCCAGCCGGCCAGGACGGTTCCTGCTATCCCGAAAGCTTCGGAGAAGGCAATTATTTCCGTAGCCTGGACAAGGTCATAACCCTTTCCCTTTTGAAGGAACAGCACTCCCCATTCGCTCACGGCATGCTGGGTTATGTAGACAAAGGCGCTCGAGAGAGCGATGATCCAAATCCCAGGATGCTTTACGACCATTTTCTGGAGTTCTTTGGTCGGCATGTTGTCAGTCTTCAGGACTTCCTCTCCTGACAGTTCCTGGACCGAAGGCAGGCCTTTGCTCTCCGGAGTGTCGGATACGAATATGAGGATGATCGTCGATCCTATGACTCCAGCAATGGCGGAGAAGATGAATCCATATTCCCATCCTATGTACGCCACAACCAGTCCCAAGGCATAGACTGAGATAGACTTCCCGAGATAAGGAGTAGCACTCAGGATGCTGTAGAAGGTACCTCTCCGGTTAAGGGGGAACCATCTGGACAGGCTGATGACTCCTGGAGGTGCTCCCATCGACTGGCAGTAGCCGTTGATTCCCCAGACAACTGCGAAAATGAAAAACAGAAGGGAAGATGAGAAACTCCACCAGCCATGTGCAAGCCCAAGGATTCCCATCAGAAGATTCACTACTGTGGAGACCAGGAGTCCCGTAGCCATGAAGCGACGGATATTGCAATAGTCAGCGATGAAACCGTTTGCGAATTTGCCTGCTGCATACACGAAATAGAAGGCGGACCCGATGATTCCAAGCTGGGCTGCACTGAATATGCCTCCGTCTATCAATGGCTGCTTGACTACTGCCATGGCCATCCTGCAGACGTAGTACAGGGCATAGGCGGCAGTCACTCCCCAGAAGGTCCTGTTCCTAAGGCGCCGGTACTCACTCTGTACTTCTCCGGCAGGAACGCTTTCCCCGGAAGGCTTTGATATCCTGAAATAAGAATACAGACTCATATCGAACTGCAAAGATAAGATAATAATTGCTATCTTTACAATGGAAAATGACAGCAGCGAATGGCAAATCTAAAGACTCTCGCTAAAGACACCGCGATCTACGGTCTGAGCAGCATCATCGGGAGGTTCCTGAACTATCTTCTGGTCCCTCTATATACCTATGTGATAAATGCTTCCAGTGGAGGCTATGGGGTCGTCACCAACCTCTATGCCTACACTGCCCTCCTCCTCGTAATCCTTACCTACGGGATGGAGACCACCTTCTTCCGTTATTCCAACAAGGAGGGAGAAGATCCTGACAAAGTCTATTCGACGATACTGACCTCAGTACTGACGACCTCGGCCCTTTTCGTAGCTTTGGTCATTGGTTTCCTGAAGCCGGTTTCGACAGCGATGGGGTATCCCGACCACCCCGACTACATCTGGACGATGGCTCTCACTGTGGCGATAGATGCATTCCAGTGCATTCCTTATGCCTACCTCCGTTACAAGAAGCGCCCCCTGAAGTTCGCCGCCCTCAAGCTTGGATTCATATTCCTGAATATCTTCCTCAACCTGACATATTTCGTCTTCCTCCCTAAATTGGGGCTCAACCCGTTCGGTATCTATGACGGAGGAATCCAGGTCGGCTGGGTTTTCTACATAAACCTTTTCTGCACGGCCTTCATGACTTTGTTCTTCATCGGAGAGCTGCGCGGTTTCAAGCATGGTTTCGACTGGAGTCTGATGAAGAGGATGCTTTCCTACAGCTGGCCGATCCTCGTGCTTGGGATTGCCGGGATCCTCAACCAGACGGCTTCGCAGATCATCTTCCCTTATGTCTACAAGGGGCCAGACGGGGCAGCCCAGCTTGGCATCTACGGTGCATGCATCAAGATCGCCATGATCATGGCCATGATCACCCAGGCTTTCCGCTACGCCTACGAGCCTTTCGTATTCGGCAGTTCCACCGAGAAAGACAGCAAGGAGACTTATGCCAAGGCGATGAAGTACTTCATCATATTCACCCTTCTGGCCTTCCTCTGTGTCATCGGTTTCATGGACATCCTCAAGTACATCATCGGAGCAGATTACCGTGTCGGCCTGAAGGTGGTTCCCATAGTGATGGTCGCAGAAATCCTGATGGGAGTCTATTTCAACCTGTCTTTCTGGTACAAGCTCACTGACCAGACCCTGTGGGGGGCCTTGTTTTCCGGAATCGGATGCCTTGTACTCTTCGCCATCAACATCATATTCATTCCCAAGATAGGCTACATGGCATGTGCCTGGGCCGGAGTCGGAGGATACGGGACGGCTACCCTGCTCTCATATTTCGTGGGACAGAAGAAGTACCGGATCGATTACCCGCTTGCCGACATATTCATCTATACCCTCGTGGCTGCCGTCCTCTATGCAGGGATGGTCTTTGCAAACGGTCATCTCGGAACATGGGCGGCACTCCTTGTGAACATTGTCCTTATCCTTGTGTTCTGCGCCGTGATCGTCCGCTGCGACCTTCCCCTTTCATCCCTCCCTGTCGTCGGCAAGTATTTCCGGGAACATGTCTGACCAAATACTCCGACTCGCACTGCCAAGCATCCTTGCGAACCTGACAGTACCGCTGGTAGGAATGGTGGACATAGCCGTAGCCGGACATCTTGACACGTCAGCCGCCGCCCTTATCGGAGGAATATCCGTCGGCTCCCTGATGTTCGACATGATGTACTGGAACTTCGGCTTTCTCCGTGCAGGTACTGGCGGTCTCACTGCACAGGCTTTCGGAAGGGGAGATTGGGCGGATTGTGCCGCGAATCTGAAACGCGGAGTTGGGCTGGCTCTCTTGATGTCATTGTTCCTTCTGCTGGTCCAATGGCCGTTCCAGAAACTGATTTTCGTTTTCGTCCAATGCTCGGAAGAAGTCCGGCTACTCGCCCTTAAATATTTCTACATCCGCGTCTGGGCTGCTCCGGCCACGCTCAGCCTCATGGCGCTCAGAGGATGGTTCATCGGCATGCAGGACACTTTCAGTTCGATGCTGACGGATGTCGTGGTGAACGGAGTGAACATCCTGGGAAGCATCTTGCTGGCCATGGGTATTCCCGGCACTTCGTTCCGCGGGATAGGTTATCCTGGCATCGCTTGGGGTACCATCATGGCCCAGTACACCGGCCTTCTCTTCGCCGCCTGCATCCTCCTGATCAAGTACCGTTCTTGTTTCCAGGCCGCGTACACCATCACCCGCTGCAGCAGTCAGCACAAGGCCGTACTCAGCCGCAGCGAAGCGAGAATGGACTCGGCCGTGGCCGACGGTGCGCCGGACGATAATACACCCATCCGGCACAAACAAATAAGGGAATTCTTCACGGTGAACAGGGACCTCTTTGTCAGGTCGCTGTGCCTCATGGCCGTCTACCTGGCCTTCACCGCCATCTCCGCCCGCTTCGGCGACACCTACCTCGCCATGTGCTCCATAATGATGAAGATCATGATGATCTTCTCCTACTTCACTGACGGCTTCGCTTTCGCAGGAGAAGCCCTGACCGGCCGCTTCATAGGAGCGAAAGACAGAGAAAACCTCATCCAGACAGTCAAATGGACTTTCATCTGGAGCATGGGAATAGGGCTTTTCTTCATAGGACTGTATGCGGTTGCCGGCATCCCCATGTTCCGCATGATGACATCCGACGCCACGGTTGTCGAAGCGGCCAGGGAATTCATCCCATGGCTGGTGCTGATCCCGCTGCTAGGATGTCCGGCCTTCACATGGGACGGCATCTACATCGGAGCCACAGCAACCCCTCAGCTGCGAGACTCCAATATCGGATGCCTGCTCGCCTTCATGGCGGTATGGTTCGCCGGAATGGCCATATTGAACATGACAGGAGGCGCACCTGTCGCATCCAGGACAAAGGTGCACCTCCTCTTTGCAGCATATTATGCCCACCTGTTGTTCAGGTCCCTGTACCAGACTCTCAAGTACCGGTCAGGAATACTGACGAAAATCTGAGAACGCCTGTCAATCAAAGGCAAGACCGGAATAGCGCCGGATGTAGAACTGGTCAATCGTACCGGTTCCCTTGCGGGTGACAAGGAAACGCACGATCTCTGCTATCTCCTCCGGCTGTATCAGTTCGGAAGGATCGATGTCAGGACGCATCTTCCTGACCATCTCGGTGGCGACCCCGCCGGGACTGATCATATGGACCCTGATTCCGAAAGACTGGACTTCCTTTGCAAAGACCTTCGTGAAGCCTGCAAGGGCATGCTTCGAGGAGGAATAAACGCTCTGATGGATGTAGCCTTTGAATCCGACCACTGAAGAAATGTTGATCACGATGGGCTTGGAAGATTTCTTCAAAGGCTCCAGCGCGGCCTTGCAGATGAAGAATGGAGCCCTGGCATTGATCGCGAACACCCTGTCCCACTCATCTGGAGTCACCTCGGTAAAAGGGCCTTTCTGGGGTACTCCTGCACAATTGACAAGCAAGTCCAGGCCGCCCAGGGTTTCAACTGTCTTCTGAACGATAAGGTCTGCTGAAGCAGCTTGTGACAGGTCAGCCACTATGCGGCAGACACGGACATTCCCGGCCAAGGCTTCTGTCTCAGCCAAAGAAGAGTCATCACGTCCCACCAGGGCAAGATCGTATCCCAACGATGCGAGTTCCAATGCAATCGCCTTACCTATGCCGCGTGAGGCACCTGTCACAAGAGCTACCATATTACTTCAAGCCTTTTTCTATGGTTTGCGCAATGTCCTGCCAGTGAGCCTGGGTGGCCTTGTCGGAAGACTTCGCCTTCGAAGCCTTCTTCTGAAGTTCAGTCAAAGTACCGAGGATCAATGTCCTGCCGTCAGTTCCCGCAGCGCTTCTGCCATTGACAGACTCGATGGCAGCGGTTACGAACTTACGCTGGATATAACGCCGGTAACTGTCCGTAGCCTTGCCCTTGTACAATTCAGAGAAGATCATCCCGGTAAGGTCGGAAAGGTATTCCTCCGGCTTGTAGTTGGAAGGATCATACAATGAGAACTGCTCAAGACGGGTAAGCTTAGCGATGTCGAGCAGCACAGAAGGACTGACGACATTATCCACCAGTGTGTAGAGATAGCTGTCCGGACGGTCGGTTATGGCAAAGATGTAAGGGACTTCCACCAACCAAGAAGGTTTCTGGAACAAGTTCCTGTCAAGGAAGTCCAAAGCCTCCTTCTGGCGCTCTTTCGGAACCGGTTCATACACGGGGCCGGACTGCTCGATGCTCTTGTAGGTGATGTAACGGCCTCCGATGTTGGCCGCGACATGACCGAGGTACCGGTTGTACTGTCCTGTAAGAGCTGAATACATACGGCTCACATTCCTGTACTCGTCGCCTTCTTCTGCATTCCACTCAGGGATATGTTCAATGATGCGTTTAAGGTTCATGATTCCGTACTCGCTCGCCTTTACCGAGTTGTCGCCAAGGTCCTCGCTTTGAGCCCTTGGATCTGCATCATAGCCCTCTCCGCCGAACCAGAGCCGAGGGTTGGCAGCCAGCCTCTCGATTATGACCTTGTTCCAGTAAAGGTGATCCTCTTTGGGAGTCTTGTAAGGAGTAGCCTTGTAGCCATATTCGATCGCCCACTTGTCATAGTCATTGATCCTCGGGTAGAGGCCTGCCTTACCAATGTTGTCTTCAGGCTGGGCAACATAGTTGAACCTGGCGTAGTCCATTATACTGACCGTGTGGCCGTTCTTTTCCACCCATTCCTTGTCGCGCAGTTTCTCTACAGGAGTCATGGCGCTTGAACCTTTGTTGTGCCGAAGTCCCAAAGTATGACCGACTTCGTGGGAAGAGACAAAACGGATCAGGTCTCCCATCAACTCTTCTTCGTACTTGAAAGAACGCGCCCTGGGATCGACGGCGGCAGTCTGGATCTGGTACCAGTCATGGACCAGGGTCATGACGTTGTGGTACCAGCCTATGTGGCTCTCGATGATCTCTCCCGACCTGGGATCGTGGACATTGGGGCCATAGGCATTGGCTACAGGAGAAGCCAGGTAACGGATCACTGAGAAACGAGCGTCTTCAAGGCTCATGTCGGGATTGTCCTCAGGCCATTCCTCTGCCCTGATGGCATTCTTCCATCCAGCCTGCTCAAACGCTACCTGCCAGTCATTCACACCGGCGATAAGATATTTCCTCCACTGCTTAGGTGTAGCAGGGTCTATGTAATATATGATAGGCTTTATCGGCTCGACAAGTTCTCCCCTCTTTTGCTTCTCGACATCTTCCGGACGAGCCTCAAGGCGCCAGCGAGTGATGAATCTGAGGTTCTCCACGCCTTGCTGATCGTCCGAGAACTTGCTGTAGCCGTCGGCGAAATAACCCACACGAGAGTCAACAAGACGGGGCTGCATAGGTTTCTCCGGAAGAAGGACCATGGATGTATTGAGCACTACGGTCACGGTTCCTGCTTCACGTCCGGCGGGAAGCGACTGGCTCCTCGTCGGACCGGCGCCACCTGCACCTGGGGTTGGCTGGTTGTAAGTGAAAGTCTTCGTGACTGTGACTTCGGTGTTGATCGGATAGGTCCGGACGCTCTCTATGAAACTTGCATCTCCCTTGACTCCGCCAAGGTTCATCTGCCTCTTTGCGGCCGAACTGAGAGAGAAGGCCTGAAGGTCTCCTTCGAAAAGGCTCGTGACCTTGACCCTTGTAGTGCCGGGAGAAGATGTCTTCTCAGGCTTTATCGAGGCGATGATCGGATTCTCTGAACTGACTTTCACAGCCTTTTCGATGTCCTGGCCCTCATCGGCATGGATTGTCAGGGCGTCGACACGCAAGAGGAGGTTGCCATTGGAGGCTTTCTCCCAGTAGAGCATGTTCTCGGTCACCTCTTCGCCACCGTACTGCGAAGCTCCGGGGGTGTTGCTGACATATCGTGTCACTGCAAGGATCCGGCGGCCCAGAAGGCTGTCTGGCACTTCGAAATACCAATCCTTCTCGTGATTGGCTATTCCGAACATGCCCGGAGTCACCTTCAGTTCAGGTGCAGGCTTCTCTTCCTCTGCTTTCTTTTCAGTGTCAGGCTTGGCAGGGCGTCCGCCCTTTGGCTGCGAAAAGGCAACCGGGGCCGTCGCCATCATGATGGCAACGGTGGCAATCAGGATTCTTTTCATATTCGTCTTTTGTCAAGTTTGGCTTAAAGTTATGGATTTTTTTCAAACTAAGGGCAGATTGCTTCAGCAAAATCTTTCACCTTGACATGCTGCTCCAGATTTTCTCCACGTGAAACTGCTTCCGAGAATGTCTTGAGGCATAGCGGGCAGGCGGTAACAATGGTTTCCGGGTTCCCTGAAAGGAGAGCCTGGAGTGAGGCTTGGGAAATCTTGGCCCTGTCATGCGTGTCCAAGGTAAGGCTCCCCAGGCTGCCTCCGCAACAAATGCTTTCGTCATATTCCTTGGATGCTTTGACAAGGGTCCCGACCTGGCTGAGGGCTGCACGAGGCTCGAGATAGACGCCACAGCCACGTCCCAGCTCGCAAGGGTCATGATAGACGATCTTCTCGTCGGTTTTCTTAACGTCAAGCCTCCCTGCTGCTATCAGTTCATTGATGAACTGGGTATAATGGACTACATTGATTCCTTCCAGATGATATTCTTCCTTGAATATCTTATAGCATATCGGGCATGACAGGACAAGTGTCTTGCATCCTGAGGCTTCTATCATCTGCTTGTTGGCCTCTATCACCTTAGCTGCCGCATCAGTCCGGCCAGCCAGCATCAAGGGTCGTCCGCAGCAGATGCCTCCTTCGCGGTCGGCAAAGGCGTATTCCACTCCTGCCGCCTTGAACACCTTCTCAACAGACTTGATGATCCTCGGTGTCAAGTGAGTCATGCATCCTGCAAAATACAGGACCCCAGGGTTTGCATGACACGGCTGTGTTGAGTCTGCCGGAGCGGACTCCGGGCTTAGGCCGTTCTCAGCCGCAGCGAAGCGAGAATGGACTCGGCCGGGCTCGGAAGGCTGCACGGAACCTGAAGCGTCGAGGTAAGCGTAATTATAGGGCATGGTGTTGTTGACAGTGGCGCGCTGGGCACGGCGAAGAGCCGGCGCATCGACACCGACCGGACAAAGGGCATGGCACTTGTCGCACATCAGGCACTTATCAGCTATCGCATTGATCTTCTTCTCATTGTGTCGCCTCAGAAAACGGATGAAATACACCGAAGAATACTTCAGATTCTTCTTCTGGACATTCATCGGGCATGCGTCCAGGCAAAGTCCGCAACTGGAACAAGCATAGATTTCCGCCTCAGCGACACCTTTCCTCGGATGGTTAGGCTTGACGCCGGCATTCCTCAGCAAGATCCAGAGGACTTCCGTAAGGATGTGCATGTAACGGCTGAAAGGCATGGCCGCGAAGAAGAGGCCCAGGCAGATTGAATATGCCCACCAGCATGGCATGAACCATAATTTATCCCCGAAGAGGAAATGCCAGAACTGGTTGACCGGGATGGTCAGGAAACTGCCTCCGCTCAGGTCAGCGGTAAAACTCTCTGCGAGCAGCCTTAACGGGAAGATCATCCATAGACTGTAGAGAGCTACACGGTCGGCAAAGGATGGCTTGGTGGTGTGGCGCATTCCAAGGACGATGGAACGGAACCTCTTGAATATCGCAAGGGCTATTCCCGACAGGATGTACAGCAGGAAGAAATCCATCAGGAAGAAGAAGAACGATCCGCGGAGTGTTGTGTGTCCGGGATTCATCCACACGAAATACCTGTAGAATATAGGATAGAAAAGGCCGCCACGGGTAACGTTCAAACGAGCCGGCACAAAGAGAGCCACCTCTATGTGTCCGAGTATGATGATCATGAACCACCCGAAGGCGATTGCTGAATGCATATAGCCGAGGAGAGGCTTCCTCTGCCAGATCTTCACATGGAAAAGGCAATCACAGAAGAGTTCCTTGATGTTTTTCAATGCCACCTTAGGGATGAACAAGGACTTGCCGAACTTGATCCGGTCCTCCTTGGGAATATCAGCGAGGAGCCTTATCAACCCGACTCCAAGCCAACAGAACATGAAGGCCACTCCGACCGTGAATGGGATCACGAAATAACTGAATCCAGACGGTATCCTGTCGATCACCTCCGGGACTTCGGCCTGAGCCGCAAGCAGATAGGAAAGAGGTGTCATTTCTCCGAATAGATTTTATTGATGGACAGGATAAGGTGACGGGTATTGATCCCACGGGGACATACCATGGAGCATTTGCCGCAAAGCTGGCATGGTTCCAGCATCTGGAGAGCTTTGTCAGCACGGGCGTTCTTAATGTCCTCGATGGCCTCCCTCAAACTGGTAGGTTCGAACTTTCCGGCAGTACAAACCGCCGTACAGCTGCCGCATGCCATGCAGATCCGGACATCCGGTTCCAAGGCAGCGAGTTCCTCGTACTTTCCTTTGTCGAAAAGATCGAGATTGATCCTTGAACTGGGCACGAGCCCGAAACCGAAATCTACCATCTTTCCTTGACAAGTTGTTTGTAATTCCTGGCATCCGGGAATACTTCCGTAAGATACCTGTCAACTTCCATCGCTGCGGCACGGGCATCCGCCAGGGTTTCGGGGAGGGTCTTGGGGCCTGTCGCGGCCCCGGCAAGGAATATTCCAGGCTGCTGGCTTCTCTGCCCGGCAGCAATCCCGCTCCTTACCGCGAAGTAACCGTCATCTTCGACGTTCATTCCCAGGAGTTCGCCCAGCGCCTTCCCAGATGCCGAAGGCCTCATACCAGCCATCAGGACAAGAAGGTCCAACGTGACCTTCAGAGGCTTGCTTGCCACCGTGTCTTCAGCCTTGACAAGAAGGGTCCCGTCGAAATTCTCGGACACCTCCGCGACACGGCCACGGATGAACCTCACGCCATATTCCTTCTGAGCTTCCAGATAGAGATCTTCGTAGTGACGTCCGAAAAGCCGGAGATCCATGTAGAAGCAGAACACCTCCGCCTCCGGGAAGGCCTGTTTCATCTCTATCGCCTGCTTGACTGCAGTCGCACAGCAGACCTTGGAACATGACCTGCAGCCAGCCTTCTCATCACGTGACCCTACGCAATGGACGAAACCCACCTTTCGTGGATTCTCTATCCTCCGGTCTTCGCCGGTCCTGAAATAAGCTTCAAGGTCGGCATTGGTCATTACCTGATTGTAGATCCCGTAGCCGTATTCTTCCTTCCTGACTGCATTGAAAAGGTCGAAACCTGATGCGACAAGGACGGCATCGGACAAGACGGTGATTCCGTTAGTAAGCCTGACATTGTAGGACTTGTCCAGGCGGTTGATTGCCCTTATGTCCGTGTCAGTAAAGCACTTGACCCCTTCCGTAGCATCCAGCAGGCTCCTGAGGACCTCGTCCGCAGGCACTCTGTCCGGGAACAGTCTGTCCCATTTTGCCAGGTGACCGCCAAGCTTGGGCGACCTCTCGATAAGGATAACATTGTAGCCCATCCTCTGGAGCTGGGCAGAGGCTTCAAGCCCGGCAGGGCCGCCGCCTATTATCAGGATATTGTTCTTCATCTCTCTTTATTTCAAACATGAACAAGGGACAGGACTGCCGAGGTCCTTGCCATTCTTCCCAAGGAATTTCTTCGCAGGGTCATATTCCACACCCATCTTGTCAAGAAGAGGTTCCACTCCGACCTGATGGGTTTGAAGGCCGAGGTCCCAGGGATCATATCCCATGACGAGGCCTGCAACTTCCTCATAAGTCAGGGCCGGAATCCCATGTCCGTCCTGGCCGTAAGTCTTCCCGGTGGATTCAGCTATCACGTACTGCCACCTATCAAGGAAATACGGGCAGCCGGGACAGTTCGTAATGATCAGGTCCGGCTTGAATGGTTCCATGCTCTCGAACTTCTTGTGCGTATTGGACAATGAATATCCACGGTTCCCCTTGATGAAATACTGGCGGAAGCCGAATCCGCAGCAATGGCGACGCTCCGGATAATCGACGATCTCTCCGCCCCATGCCTCAATCATGCCGACAAGGACATAGGGATATTCTGCTCCACCGACTCCTTTGGACGGGAACATCTTGGAATAGTGGCAGCCGATGTGTTCTACGACCTTCAGCGGTTCGCCCGTGTGGACATTGACCAGTTTGCGGACGGCCTGGGCGGCTATCTGGTTGCGATACTTATAGATAAGGTCGCTTGCATGGACAAGGAACTTAGGCTTGGCGAACTCGAGCTTGCAGGACTTCCAGAGATTCTCCCTGATCTTGGCCTCAAGCTCAGGGAATTCCCTCCAGGTTTCCATCGTCTCGCAATAAAGGCCGAACGAAGTGATGCACGAACAGACGTAGTTCTCGTAACCATGTTTGGCCATCAAGGCGAACTGCCTTGCTATGATGGTCATGACAGTCTCTTGAGGTATGGTATCGCTGTGGTAGGCTATGCCCCCGCATGTGGTATGGTGTTCAGTCTCGAATATGTCTTTCTCCAGGACATTCCTCGTTATGTCGAGGAAGGTTGCCTCGGAGGCAGGGAAAAAGCTCTGCCTGATACAGCTCCTGACGTAGAAATAATGGTCGTCAGGTATCTCTTTCTGGTACTCCGACCAGATCTTCTGTTTTCCTTCGTAGATCATGTTCCTAATGATTGAGATGTTTGGGAGAGCTGTCGGTGTAAAGCTTGGCCTCGAACTCCTCCTCGGTCATGCCCCACTCTTCTGCCTTCCTCTCCCCTGCTTTACGCACCGACTCCATCCGTGCTGTAGCGCCTGTGATATCGAAAATCGCCTTAAGCTGGTCCAGGTCTTCCTGCGGAATCCTTCTCATAGCCCCAGGGCCCGAGCCGTCAAGGTTTCCGCCAAGACGCTCGAACACATCGTCCAGATGCTTCTCCTCCCATTCCCAGACCCTTCCGGCTTCCGGATGGCCGGCATAGTCGAACCTCCTGGGATAGACGCAGTAACCATAGTCGAGGATATTGGAGCACAGATCCTTTGTCAGAAGATACTGTTGCCTGCCTTTCTCTGAATCGATGAAATATCCAAGTTCTATAGAGAGGTTCCGAAGGGACATTATGATAAGCCCTGCAGCGTTCTTCCTCGGGCACCTGGTCACGCAGCTCATGCATTCCCCGCAGTACCAGATGGTATCGCTCCGAAGAAGCTTCTCAATCTCCACATCATCCTTGCTCTGTACGATGTCCACGATCCTGCGTGGATCATAACGGTAGAATTCTGCAGCAGGACAGATTGCAGTGCATGTCCCGCAGTTTATGCAAGCATTAAGGCCCTCCTTAAGGCGATAGTCCTTCATCAGGAGGTCATACAGTTTACCCATTTGATTTCTTTTTAGTTGGATACTTTTCCGCGAGAGCCTGGAGGTCTGATGCAGGATCCATGTTTCCCTGCATCGTCGCGAAGACCCTGACAACCGTCTTCAGGTCTTCCCTGGAAATGCCATCAAGTATCCCTGAAACAGATTCATAAGCCAATGCATCAATCATGCTGCGGATGGAGAGTGAATATGGCGTCACTTCAATCAGGTTCTGCCGCCTGTCGTCAGGGTTGGACACTCTATGGACAAGGTTGCGGGCTTCCAAGCCATCAATAAGTTTCACTATTGAATTCTTGTCCCTCATCGTTATGTCTGCTATCTGCTGCTGGGTAAGGACTCCCTCGTCCCAGAGCGTGTCCATCACCAGATACTGCTCGGGCGACAGCTTGTAGCCAGCTGAACGGAATGAGTCGGCGATCCGCTGTTTCATGCTGTTATGCACGATGTTGAGGAACAGGAAAACTTGCTTTTCTAGTACCATGTTTTATTGTAAGTCCTTTTACTAATTTGCAAATATAAACGATTATGCAGTCACATGCAAGTCACTGCCTGAATTTCCGGTCTTCTTCCAGCATCCCGAGATAGGAATTATAGCGTTCGGCAGATATGATTCCTTCCTCTACAGCCTTCTTGACAGCGCAACCAGGCTCATGGGTATGGGTGCATGGAGTGAAGCGGCAATCTTTCATCAACCGAAGCATTTCAGGGAAATACAGGGCGATTTCTTCCTTCTTCAAATCCACCAAGCCGAATCCACGAAGGCCGGGAGAATCTATGATGAAGCCTCCGGATGAGACTGGATACATCTCATAGAGTGAGGTTGTATGTTTTCCTTGAAGATGGGCCAGGGATATAACCCCTACCTTGGGATTCAAGGATGGATCCAAAGCCTTGATTATGGATGACTTGCCCACTCCAGACTCACCAGTGAAGAGGTTTACCCTTCCTTCTTCCGGAGAACCCAGGGCAGAACGGAGTGTTTCTATTCCTTCTCCGGTTAGAGCAGATGTCTCGATGATCTGGTAGCCGGCACTTTCATAAATGCGGTGGAAAGTGGCCAGCTCGTCAGGGAATTCTTTCCTGAATATGTCCACTTTGTTCAGGATTATGGTTGCCGGAATACCATAGACACCGCAGGTCAGCAGGATACGGTCCAGGAAAGGGAGTTTTATCTCAGGGAAAAACAATGTCACGACAACGAACGCGCGGTCTAGGTTGGCAGCAATCACATGGGACTGGCGGGAGAGATTGGTAGAACGCCTGATGACGTAGTTCTTGCGTGCAATGATTTCCTTGATTGTCGCAGGATGGGTCAGGGAGGGAATCTCTGAACAGTCATAGACTACCGTATCTCCGACGGCTACCGGGTTCGTGGCATCGCTCCCGGAAAGCCTTACCTTTCCTTTGAGTACAGCCGGAAAGGGCTTCCATTCAGGAAGTCCAGAGAGGAGGAAATGGCTCCCTGCATTCTTTACGACCGTCGCCTTACCGTTCATGGATGACAAATTTAAGTATTTTTGTCTAACTTTGTGACATGATCAGACAGGAATGCATTGATGCCGCCATCAAGGAGTTGTTCAGCGGTATAGAATTCACCAGCGAGCCTTCAGGGCTCTACGATCCGTTAAGATACATGATAGCGATAGGAGGGAAAAGGCTGAGGCCAAAACTCTGCCTGACTACCTATTCTCTGTACAAGGACGAGATCGGGCCTGAAGTCCTGGAGCCGGCAGCAGGATTGGAGGTATTCCACAGTTTCACGCTTATCCATGACGACATAATGGACCGCTCGCCGCTTCGCCGTGGTGTGGACACCGTCTGGAAAAAATGGAACGCCGACACGGCCATCCTCTCCGGGGACGTGATGTGCATCGACAGTTATGCCCGCATAGCCAAAGCTCCGGAAGGAACCGTAGGAGATGTCCTGGCCCTTTTCTCAAGGACAGCGGCCCAAGTGTGCGAGGGCCAGCAGTACGACATGGAGTTCGAGTCCAGGAATGACGTCTCCATGGATGAATACATGAATATGATAGGGCTGAAAACCGGGGTCCTCATAGCTTGTGCGGCCAAGATGGGCGCGCTCATTGCCGGTGCTCCTGAACGGGACTGCAACCTTCTTTATGACTATGGTTTCAATCTTGGCCTGGCATTCCAGGTTGCCGATGATTTCCTGGATGCCTTCGGAGATGAGAAGGTTTTCGGGAAGCCTATCGGTGGTGACATAGTCAATTCCAAAAAGAGCTGGCTGACGATAAGGGCTCTTGAAAAGGCTGAAGGTGGTGCTGCGGCGGATTTGAAAGAGGCCATGGCGATGCCTGTCGGTTCTGACGAGCAGAAGGCTTCCAAGATTTCTGCAGTCAGGGGATTGTATCAGGAGCTGGGGGTCGGGAAGGATGCCCAGAGGACCATCATCGACCTGAACTTCAAGGCTCTGCAGTCCGCTTCCCAAGTCGCTGATGGAGAGCGTTTCGAGGTTCTGCGCCGCTTTGCCGACAACCTGATCGGGCGAACAAAGTAGCATAGTAGTGAGGGGACTATACCATTGCAGGCCGCCGCTTCGCGGCCCCACCGTTCGCTCCACTTCGTTCCGCTCCGGTCCCCCCTCTTAACGTGCCGAGGGTGGCAGTGGCCTGCACCCTCGAAGAAGCTAATACTCGACTACCAGGGCAGTGCTGGGCGGGACCATGGTCGAGTCGGAGATTGTGACAGTCTCACCTGTGAGCACATTGGTGCCCGCACCGAGTCCCGAAGCAATTTCGGAATAATGAGACCACGGGATCGCCCTTTCCTCATCCGAATTGTTCACGAACACGAAAACCTTTTCCGAATCATTGTACCGGAAGAAAGCATAAGTGTTGTCCCGCGTCATGAAATGCATGGTACGCCCGCTATGGATGACATCCTTGCCTTTACGCCACTGGAAAAGAGTCCTTACATAATCATGGAGTTCAGCCTCCACACCAGTACGACCCTCAGGTGAGAACAAATCCCTCTCATCACCAGCCCAGCCACCAGGAAAGTCCATCCTGAGTTCAGGATCGCTCTTGTAATCCTTCCCCGTAGCAAACATCATCTCATCTCCATAGAAGAGCTGAGGGATTCCACGGACAGTTGCAAGAAGAGTGTAACCGATCTTCATCTTGTCAGGATCCTGATGCCAGGCATCCGCAATGCGGTAATGGTCATGGTTGGACAAGAATATCATCATCTTCGACAAGTCATGGTAGGTTGCGTCGTGCGCCAGCGCGTTATAAACCCTGAACATTCCCTGGCCCCAACCTGGATTGCTTTCAGCCAAAGCAGCATTGATTGCTTCCTGCAGAGGGAAATCCATGATGGAAGGAAGATGCGAATCGAATCCGTCGGCATTGTGGTTCCCGCCCTGCCAGTAAGCCAGCTGGTCGAAATTGGAATCCCAGCATTCGCCCACGATGTTCAGGTCCGGATATTCATTGAGGACCGCCTCACACCAACGGCTCATGGGTTCCTTCTCATTGTACGGATAGGTGTCCACCCTCATGCCATCCTGTCCGGAATACTCGGTCCACCAGATCGCCCACTGCTGGAAATACTTCAGCATAAATGGATTGTCGAGATTCATGTCCGGCATGGACCGGACGAACCACCCGCTGACAAGCTGGTCGGAATCGTACCTGGATGCATTAGGGTCGATTGCTGTAGAGAAAACATAGTGAGTGCCTGTGTATTCAGGGAACTGATGCACCCAGTCCTTGAAAGGAAGGTCGCTCATCCACCAATGGTCAGTGCCGCAATGGTTTGTCACTATGTCCATGATGACCTTAAGACCTTTCTCATGGGCCTTGGCGACATATTCCTTGTACTGGGCATTGCTCCCGAAGCGCGGGTCTATCCGGTAGTAGTCGCCGCATGCATACCCATGATAGGAGCCATTATGCTGGTTGTCCATCAGCAAAGGCGTACACCAGATCGCGGTAGCTCCAAGGTCGGCGATATAGTCCAGGTGGTCGATAATCCCTTGCAGGTCACCGCCATGACGCCCTGATGCCCTGCCTCGGTTCGCTTTCTCAAAGGTGTCATCGGTACTGTCGTTACCCGGATCCGCATTTGCAAACCGGTCCGGATTGATCAGATAAATAAAATCGGAGGTCGTAAAACTCTTCCTTGAAGCCGAGCCTTCTTCCCTAGCAAGGATCTCATAAGGACGCTTGAAAGAACGTCCATCCTTGGTAAATACAAGGTAACAAGTGCCAGGCTCCGCTGACGGTCCCACCTTTACATCCACAAAAAGATAGTTAGGACTGTCAGCCTTATGTATTCCTGCCACGGAGACTCCCTTCCCCTCCATCGAGACGGCCCAAGAGGAAATGTCATCGCCATGAATCATAAGCTGAAGGTCAGTTTTCATCCCGGTCCACCAGCACGGAGGTTCAACCTTGCTGACAAGCGACTCAGGGACTTCAATGCTCCAGGTCCACGGTGCCTTGAGAAGGACGTCCACCGTCACTTCATCATCTCCGGCCATTCTCTTGAAACAAATGCTGGAATCCGTCAAGGAAAGTATCTCGAGACCCGCATTGTCACTATCCAAAGCAGGATGCGCATGTTTCAATGCATTCAATCCGACGTAAAAATCTGTAACCGCATTGTGATGCCAATCCGGCATGGGATCCTTTTCAAAGAATTCAAACCTATGGTCATAACCGACATCCTGCCCGGTGTAGATCAGAGGCTGGCTCGCCGGAAGAGTCCAGCAAAGGACAGCCATGGCTTTCCATGCATCACCCATCCGCTCAAACTCGGTCCCGTTCCAGGAATTCTCGTCATGGTTGGTGATGAAAGTCAAGCGATGAGGAAACACACCCGACGCCAAGGGAGCATATTCCTTGGAATTCCATTCAAGGTAAGCCTTCAGGCTGTCAGCATCGGCTTTGCCCTGGGCTATGTCGTTGAGCAGATGATGGAACCGCCATGCATAAGTACAGTCGAAACCGGCCTCATGCAGCCACCTCTCCTCACCTTCGGCAAGGAAGAAAAGCCTGCGGGAATATTCATTCCTGAACTTTTTGAACACATCCGACCAGAAGTCTGCAGGCACCTGGGATGCGACATCACAGCGGAAACCATCGATTCCCCGGTCGAGCCAGAAACGCATGCATTTCTCCATCTCAGAGCGCATAGGCTGAGAGCCATAGTTCAGCTTGGCTATGTCAGTCCAGTCATATTCCACCACCGTATTCCCCTCAGGATCACGGACATACCAGTCAGGAGACTCCTCCGTAACCCAAGGATGGTCCGGAGCAGTGTGGTTGGCCACCCAGTCTATGATGACTTTCAGGCCATACTCATGGGCCTTGCCCAGGAAACTGTCGAAATCTGCCAGGGTACCGAACTCAGGATTGACATCACAATAATCCTTGATGGCATAATAAGAACCCAGCGTTCCCTTGCGTCCCTTAACCCCTATCGGGTAAAGAGGCATCAGCCACACGACATCGACCCCGAGTTCCTTGAGTTCAGGAAGCCTGGCCTCGGCAGCGGCGAATGTTCCTTCCGCCGTCGCTTGCCTCAGGTTCAGTTCATAGACAACTGCATTCCTGGTCCAGTCATCATTGACCGAAGCCTTTTCCGCAGGCCTGACATTACAAGAAGCCAGACAGACCGCCAGCGATAGGAGGAAAAGTAAACGTTTCATTTCTAATGCTTTTCAGTTACAAAACGGACGCTCAAGGCACCGAGTATGAGCAAGACTCCTGCGATGACCATCATGTTGGCCTGTACTCCCCCGCAAAGTTTGAGGACGACACCACCAAGGGCAGCAGCTATGATCTGAGGCAGACAGATTGTACAGTTGAACAATCCAAGGTAGCTTCCCATGTGCTCTCCGCTCAAGGCGTTCGTGAGGAGGGTGAACGGCAAGGCAAGCATGGCCGCCCAAGCCGCACCGATGAGGAAGTACGAAAGGAAAAGGACATATTGGTTATGGACAAAAGCCACAGATATGAAACCCACGGCGCCAAGAAGCAAGCTTACTACATAGGCCAGCTTAAGGGACTTGAACCTGGGAATGAAGATTGCCCAGATGATGGATCCTATCGCCTGGACGGCAAAGACGACTCCGACCCAGTTGCCGGCAGCCTGATAGCCTTCGGAAGCAGTGTCGGAAGCATTCCAGCAATTGGCAGCGATGGTTCCGTTGGAATAAGTCCACATGTACATGAAAGCGGCCCAGCAGAAGAACTGTACGAGGCCTACTGTCCAGAAAGTCCGTGGCGCATGAAGGAGGAGCTTGAACAAACCTTCCTTCTCGGAAGTCTGCTGGTTCTCGGAGGCAATTCCATGGAATTCGGCATATTCCTTAGGAGGCATCTCCTTAACCTTCATAAAGGTGTACATCACGCAGGCGATCAAGATGGCGCCACCACAGTAGCAACTCCATATTACAGAAGGCGGAATCTGCCCTTTGGGAGCCGTGTTAGCTATTCCAATCCATGTAAAGAAAATCGGGAAAAGATAGCCGACAAGGCTTCCGGCATTGCACAGCAAGGACTGGATTGAATAAGCCTGAGCCTTCTGTTCCTCGTTCACCATGTCTCCCACCATCATCTTGAAAGGCTGCATCGCAACATTGATCGAGGTGTCAAGGAATATGAGGGAGAAGAGTCCGAACCACATTGCCCCGTTCAGTCCAAGGATGAGCCTGGAAGAGAAACTGAGGCTTCCTGCATTAGGCAGGAATATCATGACAAGCACGGCTACGATCGCACCGACCAGAAGATAGGGCTTCCTTCGTCCCATCTTGCACCAGGTCCTGTCGGAATACTTCCCTATCAGAGGCTGCACGATCATTCCCATCAGAGGGGGTAGGATCCAGAAGAAGCTAAGCTGATGAGGATCAGCACCAAGGGTTGCGAAAATACGACTGATGTTGGCACTTTGGAGAGCATAGGCAATCTGAACTCCGAAGAAACCGAAACTCAGGTTCCACATGTCCCAGAAAGTAAGTTTCCTTGCATTTTGCATACCTATATATTATTTAGAGTTTTTTCAATTTTAGTTCAACGAAATGCCAGAGTATGACTCCTATCGAAACGGACACATTCAAAGAATGCTTCGTACCGAACTGGGGAATCTCGACAACCATGTCGGAAGCATCGATGACTTCCTGGCTGACGCCATCCACCTCATTCCCGAATATGAATGCGTAACGCCTGCCAGAGCCTGTCCCGGGGTTCCAGAAATCCGGCACGAAATCCTCCAGACTGACCGATCCGACGGTCTGTTCTACGGAGACTATCGAATAGCCTTCCTTGCGCAGCCCTTCCACAACATCCAGCGTCCTAGAAGAATATCGCCATGGAACACTTTCCTCAGCTCCCAAAGCAGACTTGCGGATTTCGGCAGACGGGGGTACCGCACATATTCCGCAAAGCCAGAGACAGTCCGCCTTGAAAGAATCACAAGTACGGAACGCCGAACCCACGTTGTGGGCGCTGCGGATGTTGTCCAGTACGACGACGAAACCCGAATCCGGCAGATTCCTGTAGGCACTCGCATCCACTCTCCCCAGCTCAATATTCAATAGTTTCCTATGGTCCATAAGTACTCACTAATCAGCACAAATATAGGAAAATGTAATATTTTTTGAATATTATGCATAAAAAAATTGCTTATGAAGCTTTTAATGCTTTAATTTGCATACTTTATGGGTAGAATTGTTAAGAATTAAACACACAATACACATTTTTATAAATTTTTTAATTATGACCAAATCTTTTTCGCTAAAAGCGATGCTGGTTTCTCTGTGCCTCCTGGTCGGCTTGACCGTCAGCGCTCAACAGAAGAGCATCAGCGGAACCGTAAAAGGTGAAAACGGCCAGCCTATTCCTGGCGTGACCGTCATGATCAAGGGTACCTCCACCGGAGCCTCTACGGACCTGGATGGAAAGTATTCCTTCAACTACACTCAGAACAATCCTGTTCTCTCTGTCTCATGCATAGGTTACGAGAGCCAGGAAGTCCAGATCGGCAACCAGAGAGTGATCGATTTCGTCCTTGTCGAAGAGAGCACTGCCCTGGATGAAACGGTAGTCGTCGGTTATGCCGTCGGTAACAAGCGCACCATCACCGGTGCAGTCGACCGCGTCACCGAGGAGAACATGAACACCGGTTACGTGTCTACTGCTGTCGACGCCATCCGTGGTAAGGTCCCCGGACTCGTTATCTCCTCCAATGGTGGCAACGTCCAGGACAATCCTACAATCCGAGTCCGTGGTACAACCTCCCTCTCCGGAGGTAACACCCCTCTCGTG
>CADBMD010000086.1 GCA_902795735.1 uncultured Bacteroidia bacterium | reverse complement strand
GTACTCGCATCCTATCTGCCGGCTTTCCCTGATTCCCATGAAAGGAGCGACCTTGTCCATCCAGGCATTCTCGAAACCTGGAACAAAGCGCTTCAGGTATTCATTGACTTGCTTTATCTGCCCTCGTGCTTCAATCTCTCCCATCGTGTAACTCTCGGGCAAGGTAGAATCAACTCCGTTCACCCGGGTCATGTTGACCCAGATCTCGTCAGGATTCAGTCCGGTGATAAGGATTGTCCTGGCCACCGGAATCTTTATTCCGGCCTCTTCCGCCTTCTTGATCTGGTTGCGAAGGCCGACCGTGATGAATTTACCTTCCTTGAACTGCTCCGGAGGCATCCTGTCCATGTCGAACTCATCATGGTGTTCAACAATGGCATTCCTCAGAGCTTCCACATCCACTCCGCGCATGCTGTACATCAGGGTCGGTGGCTGCATGCCGCCATCTTCGTCACCCTTGTGGACAATGGCACCAGCCCTTGCGGCAACGTCTCCGTCACCTGTACAATCAATGATCGTCCGGGCAAGGATGGCTTCACGGCCATTCTTGCTCTCGATGACCACCCCTTTCACTTCGTTGCCGTCTTTAATGACATCGGCGACGAAGACGTACATCAAGACCACGACCCCGCTTTCTTTCATCATCTCCAAGGCCACGTTCTTGGCTTCCTCCGGATCTATGATGGTCAGGCTCATGTGCAAGGCGCAGCGCTTGTGCCCGCTGGCGGCTCCACGTGCCGCCAGGGTGTCGATGAAATCCTGGGCGTAACCTTTGACACACTGCTTCCCGTTCACATCCAGGAAGGCAAGGATCGGCAGGCCTATCGTAAGGTTGCCTCCAAGATACCCTCGGCTTTCAAGAAGCATTACCTTCAAACCATTACCGGCTGCAGCCCTGGCTGCCATGATTCCGGAAGGGCCTCCTCCGACTACCAGCACGTCTACTTCGGACCTTAAAGGAATGGCTCTTGACGGTTCTGTTATCGTTTTCATCTTTGAATATTGTTTTCGTTATCTGGAATTTCCGGCCTTACAAGTTTGATGAGTATGACGGCGGCAATCAGGTGAAGGATTCCCATCAGGATGAAAAGCCATTTCCATCCGCTCTCTGGGATAGACCCTGTGAAAAGGTTGAACACAACGCTCCCAAGGGCTCCCGCCCCGCAGGAAAGGCCCATTACGGTGGCCACGTTGCCGATCGGGAATGTCTCTGCAAGTACGACGGGAAGGGTGTACAGCCAGCTAAGGCACATCACTGCCACCAAACTGAATATTCCTACGATCAAACCGACCTTGAGGCCGAATCCAAGAGAGGATGAATTCACAAAAGGAACCAGCGCACAAAGAGGAGCCAGGAAAGCAATCGTCACCATCATCTTCTTGCGGGCCTTGAGAGCCGGCATCCCGGCTCCTATCATCTTGTCGGACCAGACCGAAGTAAGGATCCCGCCTATCGCTCCGACAAGGAACGGAATCCCGCCTATCCACTGGATCATGTCAAGGGTCTGTCCTGTGGACAAACCTTGGGACGATCCCATGCTCCTGAGGAAACCCGGAAGCCAGAAGCAGCAGAAATACCAGACCGGGTCGCTCACGAGGCGGATCAGGACTCCTCCCCACAGGGTCCTGGTCTTGAACAGGCCTTTGAAGGAAAATTTCGGTCCATCCTTGCCTCCTGTTGATTCACTTCCTACAGTTCTGGCAAGGACGTCTTCGGAAGGAGTCTTGTAAACCAGTTGCCAGACCGCCGCCAGCACCAGCCCTACGCCGCCGGAGATGAAGAACACATGCTGCCAGTTCCCAAGAATCCTCATCAGCCATGCGATAAGGAGGGGAGCAACCACCGCGCCCAAGGAGCCTCCAACTGTACAAAGGCTGTTAGCCGTGGCCCTCTGCCGCTTTTCAAACCAAAGAGTGACTGCCACCAGCTGTCCTGCGAATATGGTAGGCTCGGCAAGCCCGAGGATGCCTCTGCAAAGGGCGAAAATCCCGACATTCGGAGCCAGGCCGCCTCCTATGCAAGCCAGCGACCAGACCGTGATGCCTCCGAAAAGGACCGGTTTAGGGCCGAAACGGTCGACAAGCACTCCTGAGAGGGGGTACATTATCGCATAGCAGATCAGGAAGACATTGACGATCCAGGCATATTCATAATCGCCGATGCTGAAATGCGAAAGGATTTCCGGCTTGAGGATGGACAGAAGCTGGCGGTCCAGATAATTGCAGATAATGGCAAGGAACATCGTTGCAACGATGAACCACCTCCTTCCTGTAGGATTCTTTGTTTGATTCATGCCTGGATTAAGAGACTGTAACGACAAAATTAATGAAATAAAATGACTACATTTGCGTTTTGTAAAAGAAATCAAAAACAATCTTAGAATATGACACAAGAGGAACTCTTCAAGGTGCTGGTTGCACATTGCAAGGAATACGGATTGATTTTCCCGCTAAGCGAAATCTATGACGGCCTGGCTGCAGTCTATGACTATGGCCAGATGGGAGTGGAACTCAAGAACAACATCAAGAGGTACTGGTGGGAAGCCATGACCCGTCTCAACGAGAATGTCGTCGGAATCGATTCCTGCGTGTTCATGCACCCGAAGACCTGGGTCGCTTCCGGCCATGTGGCCGCATTCAACGACCCTCTCATCGACAACAAGGATTCAAAGAAGCGCTACCGTGCCGACAATCTCATCGAAGACTATCTCGGCAAGATCGAGGAAAAGATCGAAAAGGAGGTTGCCAAAGGACGCAAGAGATTCGGAGATGCCTTCAACGAGGAGCAGTTCAGGGCTACCAACCCCAACATCCTTCGTGAAAAGAAGAAATATGACGAAGTCCATGAGCGTTACAAGGCTGCAGAAGACGCCAATGACCTCAAGGCCTACCGTGACATAATCATCGACTGCGGAATAGTCTGCCCGATCTCCGGAACTGCCAACTGGACTGAAGTACGTCAGTTCAACCTGATGTTCAGCACCCAGGGATCCACTACCGGAAACTCCGATGACGTACTCTATCTCCGTCCGGAAACGGCTCAGGGAATATTCGTTGAATACCTCAACGTCCAGAAGACCGGACGCATGAAGATTCCTTTCGGCATCGCACAGATCGGAAAGGCATTCCGCAATGAGATCGTTGCAAGGCAGTTCATATTCAGGATGAAGGAATTCGAGCAGATGGAAATGGAGTTCTTCTGCCGTCCTGGAACCGAGATGGAATGGTTTGCAAAATGGAAGGAGAACCGCATGAAGTGGCATGTAAACCTCGGCATGGGAGCAGAAAACTACAGGTTCCACGACCATGAGAAGCTTGCCCACTATGCCAATGCCGCAACCGACATAGAATTCAACTTCCCCTTCGGTTTCAAAGAGCTTGAAGGAATACATTCAAGGACCGATTTCGACCTTGGCAACCACCAGAAAGTCAGTGGAAAGAAGATCCAGTACTTCGATCCGGAGACCGGAGAAAGCTATGTACCTTACTGCGTAGAAACATCCATCGGTGTGGACAGGATGTTCCTTGCTGTGCTCAGCCATTCCTACAAGGTAGAGCAGCTTGAAGGTGGCGACAGCCGTGTCGTGCTTGGCATACCCGCACCTCTGGCTCCCGTCAAGGTAGCCATCCTCCCTCTCGTAAAGAAAGACGGCCTGCCTGAGAAAGCCCAGGAGGTCGTGAACGAGCTCAAGTACGATTTCACCTACCAATACGACGAAAAGGATTCCATCGGAAAGCGTTACCGTCGCCAGGATGCCATCGGCACTCCGTTCTGTGTCACCATCGACAATGACACGATGAACGACAACACCGTCACCGTCCGCGACCGCGACACCATGGAGCAGACCAGGGTTCCGATCGCAGAACTCCGCGAGATGATTGACAAGAAAGTCAACATGAAGAATCTTCTCCGCAAACTGTAATTTTTATCTGATATGAAAAGGTTTGTCTTGGCCGTCGCATTGCTGTCGGTCTTTTCCCTTGGCATGAAAGCCCAGGAAAATCCAATTGCCGAGATTTCCCGCCAGCCCGGCTGGTGCACCATTTTCCACAAATGGGGATTCATCGGGGATTCCCTCTGCAGCGGAGAGCATGAGTACATCCGTGCTGACGGCGGAAGAGGCTATAACGACAATTACGCATATTCGTGGGGCCAGCGGATGGTGGCTGCGATAGGCGGCGCCACCGGGGACAACTATTCCCAGGGAGGCGAGACTGCCAAAGGATGGATCGACCATTTCTGGGAGAATCCATGCAACCGCAATGCTGACGTGGACGCCAAGTCCGACCCAAAGCAGGCTTACATCATAGCTCTCGGCGAAAATGACATCAACACAGGTATCGCTGCCGGAGACGCTTCCAAGGATATTGACAAGGATGATTACACGAAGAATGCCGACACCTTCATCGGACACTACGCCGGGATCATCCAGAGGATCAAGAGCATCCAGCCGAAGGCCAGGTTCTTCGTCGTCACGATGCCCCTCGACACTCGCGACATCAAGAAACCTTTCAACGCACAGATCCGCAGGATGCCTGAAATCTTCGACAATGTCTATCTGATGGACCTCGAGAAATACGGTCCCGACTACTTTGCCAAGGATTTCTCATCCCGCTATTTCGTAATGGGTCACATGAACGCAGCCGGCTACCAGTGGACAGCCTGGATGTTCATGACCTACATCGACTGGATCATAGAGCACAACATGGAAGACTTCGCTGACGTAGCCTTTGTCCGTTAAGATACCATGAAAGCCACACAGACCATAGCCTTGATTGCTGTCTCCGTCCTGCTTCTTCTTTCCTGCTCCGGGAAAAAGGTTTCCCTGTTCAACGGAGACAACCTCGACGGATGGAAAGTCGTCTTGAAAGAAGACACTGACGCAATCACCGGAGCGTCCACCTTCAGTGCCGGAGACGGAGTCATACATGTGACTGGCAGTCCTTTCGGCTACATCAGGACTGAAAAGAAATATTCCGACTACCTTCTCCATGTCGAATGGCGTTGGGCAGGAGACAAAGCTGTCGATGGGGGAATATTCAATTACCTCCAGGATGGAGACATAGTCTGGCCAACCGGTGTACAACTCCAGATGACTCCGAAAGACATGGGTATGCTGATGGGAGGCATCCCGATCGATGGCGTCGAAGGGCCATTCTACCGCAAGGAAAGGACTGTCACGGACAATCCAGAAAAGCCGGTGGGAGAATGGAACGAGATGGAATTCCTCTGCAAGGGAGGAAACATTACGGTCTCCCTCAACGGAATCACCATCAACGAGGCCCGATGCAAGGCCACCGAAGGCTACATCGGCCTCCAGTCCGAAGGTGGTGCCATGGAGTTCAGGAATATCTACGTAACAAAATAATCCTTAATCGAAATATTCAGGGAAAGCCTTCCTCAGGGAAGGCTTTGCTATTTCCATGAGCGGGATCATAACAAATGGGCGCTCTGCGATTCCTTTGTGAGGAATCGTAAGTTCAGGAAGGTCGATTCTTTCGTTCCCATAGAACAAGATGTCGATGTCGATTATCCTGGAGTGATAGATACGTTGTCCCGAAGCGTCATATTCCGGAGGATCGGTCCTGCCCATGGCCCTCTCGATTGATTTGACAGTGTGAAGGACGTCTATGGCGGAAGTGGTGTAAAGCCTGTACAGTACGGAGGCATTGAGGAACTTGCCTCCGGAAAATCCCATCGGCTCCGTTTCTATCAGTTTGGAAAAGGCCTGGTAATGACTGCCGAATGCCTCATCCATCCTTCTGAGGGCTTCGAGGATGTTGGCTTTGCGGTCCCCGATATTGCTTCCCAGGGAGAAATAGACGTTGACAAAGGCCATGTCACTGATGTTTTATCGGAAGTGGAGCGTCAGAATAGACCAGCTTGCTGACTATTTCGATCGGATGGAGGCGGTCCGGGTTGAGAACCTTCATCGAAATCCTATGCTCTCCTATTGGAAGTCCGTATTTATGATAGAGTTCGAGCCTCCTCTTGTTGTTGTTCGTAGGCAAGATGACTGTCTGGTCCAGCTTTCCGTCCAGATAAACCTCAACCTGGGCGGAATAGCCGGAATTATCCATCGGCATCCTGTAAGAAAGGACGATTCCGTTGCCATTGAAAGTTATGGCGTCAAAATCTCCGACAAACAGATCCAATCCTTCCCTGCTCACCGGCCAGTGACCCTCGAAGCCCTGTTCCAGGCGGACAGCTTCAGGTGTCTTGTACTTTATGGTGACGCTGTCCTCACCGACATTCCCGCCATATCTCTCTATTACCTTGAGAGCCTGGTCGAAAGACATCCTGTAGGCTTTGTTGAGGGATATGTCCGTGTACGCAAAGTTCCTGTCTTCGACCTCGTAGAGGTTCTTCTTCCAGTATTCAGGGATGCCTTCGTAACCAAGGATCACCCCAAGGATTCCACCGGCAGAAGCCGGGTTACAGTCCGAATCCTTTCCACACCTGGTGGCCACATCGATCGTCTTGTAGAAATCCCCTTCTCCGTAAAGAAGCCCCATAAGGATGTAGGCGCTGTTGATGACCGCATCTATATTCAGGGATCCATAGACCCCGTCGGGGCAGCCTATGTCGAAACCCCACTTCCTTTCTACAAGGCCCCACGTTATCTCCCAATTGTCAGGATATTCTTTGTGCCAGGAAATCACATCCGACATGCACTTGTAGTACTTGCTTTCGGAAGGAATGGACTTCAGCGCCTCGGAAGTGATGAAGCCGATGTCGTCCGAAATGAATGCCAGCGAATACATGGCCGCGACATAGACTCCTCCGTACCACCCGTCTCCGTAATTCATCATATGGCCGATGCCATCGGCGAAATGGGAGGCTGCATCAGGCATTCCGGGTGCCATCAATCCGGCATAGTCAGCTTCTATCTGGAAATCGATGTCGTCGGAATGCGGATTGTTCATCCAGAAACCAGACTCCGGCGGCATCAAACCCTGCTGGATGTTGTAGCGTGCTGCCTGGTTGGCGTGCCACAAAGGATAGTTGGCAGAAGAAAATGCCTTCGCAAAAGATTCAATAGGAGCGTCCAGTCCTTCCTTGTCAAAGACATCCACGAAAGTGAGATCCATATAGACATCATCGTAGAGTCCGGGGGCATTGTCATAGTACCATTGTATCCTATGGTCCGGCCATTCGATGGGGATGTTGTCGTTGATGAAGGTACTGTAACGGAATTCGGTAGGCCCTCCATAGGTACACCCAATAGTCTGGCCGGCCCATCCGCCTTTTATCTTGTCCAAAAGGACATCCTTGGAGAGGGTTGTCTCAAGGGGCGGGCCAGGAACCTTCACCTTGTTCTGAACGCAGCTGACAGACAGCGCTCCGAGAACAAGCAACGGGATTATCCACGAACGTTTCATATATTCAATGAATTAAGGACGCGGAGAAGTGAGGTTCTTCATCTCGGGATAGAGGTATCTGTCCTGCTCGATTTCTCCGGTGTTAAGGCGCACCCAAGTCCGGAAACCCTCTTCTCCTTCGTAGAACTCAAACACCCTTGCTCCGTTGGGTTTCAAGTCGTTATAGACCGTGTCGCAACCACTGAAACGGCCATAGATCAGGAAGAATTTCTGCCAGAGGATCACGAAGTCGTTGTTGTGCTCGTGCCCGGCTACGATTCCCTGGACATCCTTCATTTCGCGGAAGGCGAGGTACAGACCAGAATTGAAGTTGGCGCAGCCAGGATCTTCTCCGATGTTGCCGACCATCACACGGGTCGAATCGCTGATTGCCTCGGTGTATTCAGGTACGGGAATATGCATGAACGCAAGCGAAGGAACCGGCTTGCCGCCATTGGCCGCCGTAAATTTTGCACTGTGCTTCCTGTACCACTCTATCTGGTCGTGGTGGACATAGCCCCAGCTGCTGACACCGGCCAGTTCTTCACGGTTGCCAGAGTCAAAAAGATAGAAGACCCTGTCAACTCCCTTGGATCCGGAAAGCGTGATGATGTCGTTGGAACAATTGGAGATACCTTCGTCATCTATGGTGTTGACGTTGCCGGGAATGGAGCGAAGGACCTTGAACATTTCTGTCCTGGTCAAGTCGAAATCGCTGTCATGGTTGCCCATGGCCACGGCAAAAGGAATCTTCCTGTCAACAAGAGGCTGAAGGATGTGACGGGCCGAAGCCTCTGCCGGCTTGCCGAAGACAATGTCTCCTGTGTGGATCACGAAATCCGGCTTTTCGATGTCAAGCATCTTGCAGACGTTATTGTAAGCCCTCTCAGAACGCTCATCTCCCTCAATGTAATGAGTGTCAGTAAGCTGAAGGATCTTGATCTTGCCGTCAGCGTTGTACTTGAGGCGATGGGCGATGCCATCCGAAGGGGTGCGGGCTTTGTCCACTTGGGAAGAATCGGCGGCAACTGCGCTTATTCCAGGAATAGCCATGGCCGCTCCTGCCACTGCTGCCGTGGCGGAATTCTTTATGAAATCTCTTCTGTCCATAGTTGTGTTATTGATTGTTCTTTTTTGAAAGTTTCCTTAAATACAACCCTTCACTGACCGAGGGTGCATCACATTGGATGTTTATGTAAGAAAGTCCGATCTTGTAGTCCTTCTTCATAGGGCAAGTCTCCATAGCTTTCCCATCGATCAGCATCTCACATCTTCTTGCCGGCAGGTCGTAACGGAACTTAACCAGATGGTACTCTCCAAGGCCGACCTTGGACTTGTCGATGTGGAAAGAAAACAGAGACAGTTCCGGGGCATAGCTGTCTGTCGGATTGAACCAACAGTCGTTCAGGGAAATCCAGGCTGCATCCTCGGCAAGGAAAATCTCCGCCTCGACTTCCCCTGACAAAGACGCCGGGAAGTTCCATACAAGTCCCTGGATGGGGCTTACCAACCTTGGATCATCAATCCTGCAGATCTGGACAGCCTCCCTGCGGTCTCCGACAGGATCTATTACCTTCAGGGCGCCATTAGTCCGATTATAGGAACAATGTCCATTGGCTGGAGTATGCCCTGGACTGCTCTTGACATAGACTTGAGTAGAGACATTAACCAGTCCCTCGATGAAATCATCCTGACGATCCGTTTCATAAAGCCAGGATGGATCGAAGACCAGCATCTTCCTGGAGATCTCATTCTGGCCAAGCGCAACCAGCACCTTGCCCTGAGGTAGCTCGAGAGCCTGGAACTGATGGACGCTCTTGTCATTGGAAGAGCGCCTGCCACCAATGTAACGGAAATCCGCATTGTTACGGATGCCATTAAGATAAAGTTCACGCGCTCCTATCCATGTCCTCCCTCCATCTTCGCTTATTGCCACATGGCTGGCATCCCGGTTGGTGAAATGATCTTCCCCTATTCCTTCCCTTATAGCCTTCATCCCGGGAAGGTTTCCTTCGTGGGCAAGTTCCGGCAACGGGCGTGTGTTGTTCCAGAAGACAAGGATCCGTCCATCCTTGAGCCTGAGCAGGAAAGGTGTGGTATCCGTCCCCTGGAAAGGAGAGGGTTCAGGTGTCGTCCAGGTACTTCCTCCATCATAGGAAAACGCCTGGTAAAAACAATCTGTCGAATTCCTCAGGAGCATCATCAGACTGTCCTTTCCGACTTCGCAGGCTACAGGTTCGGATCCGCAGCCGACGCTCCACCTTAATCCTTTATGGGGATAGGCCACCTCATGTTGTGGAATTCGTGGAAGGACTACATGCTTGAAAGACTTGCAACCATCATCTGAATAGAAAAAACCTGCCTGGCATGCCGCCCTGTCATCTACATGAGCTGTAAAGAAAACCCTCCCCGACGAAGTCTGTTGCGGAAGGAAGGCACAGACGAACGTCGTGTCGGACACCTTGATCCTTTCCG
Organism: uncultured Bacteroidia bacterium; assembly: GCA_902795735.1. GTDB lineage: Bacteria > Bacteroidota > Bacteroidia > Bacteroidales > UBA932 > Cryptobacteroides. Next base: position 17,118 of record CADBMD010000086.1, on the reverse strand, counting down.
GAGAGAGATCTTCAGGCCCTTTCTTCGACACGAGTACGAAAGTTCCTTCTTCCCCATCGGCATGGACATCATCACATTTCACCCATTTCTTCAATCCCTCTATCCATGAAGCAGAAAGCATCCGTCCCTTTGAAACATGTTTTTTCCAAGTCAGGCCACAGTCATAAGACGACAGATAGAGACCGTCTCCAGGTCCATAAGCCCGGATTTCTCCGTCCCTCATCAAACAAAGGTCCTTGCGGGCATCAGACAAAGGGACGCCGACCACTTTGGGAGAATACACTTCAGAAAGGAACCTTTCTTCTTCTTGCGTCAAGTGGTGGATGCTGCCACAAGAAAAAAAGAAAAATGGAAGGATGAAGAATATGGAGATACGTTTCATAATCAAAAATAAGAAATTTTTTCGCTAACTTGCTTAAGTTTTCCAATCTGTTTATCAACTATGAAGAAAATCTGCAGACTATCCCTTGGTTTGGCTGTAATGGCCGGAATGCTTCTCTCTTTTGAAAGTTGCAAGAAAACCCCCGTTCCTGAAGAAGAGAAAGAACAAGAAGAACCACAAGGCGGTAATAAAGAAGAAAAGATAGAAGTAGACGTCGTTACTCCCGACCAGTGGGTTGCCATAGATGAACTTGGCCGTGAAATGCCTAAGGATGCACGGTCGTTCAGGAGCAACCGCACCGTCATGATGTTTTACTGGACCTGGCATGACAGCAGGCAACTATCATATCCGAAAGTAGTCAACATAAGCCAGGTACAGCGGGAACACCCTGAAGCCATGACAGACTATAACCATCCCGTCTGGGGCCAGGAGTATCAGCCTTGCTTCTGGGGCCAGCCTTTGTTCGGCTACTACCGTACGACAGATGAATGGGTTCTCCGCAAGCATGCTGAATTGCTCGCCGACGCAGGTGTCGATGCTGTCTTTTTCGATTGCACCAATGGTGATTTCATTTGGGAAGAATCCACGGAAGCCTTGATGAAAACCTGGACACAGGCCCAGAAGGATGGTGTAAACGTGCCGAAGATAGCTTTCATGCTGGCTTTCGGGCCTACCGAGGGGTCTGCCTCCGCCATTCGCAAGCTTTATGCGAACATCTACAAAAACCAACGTTACGACAACCTTTGGTTCCGGATCAAGGGGAAGCCTGTGATCATGGCTTATACGGACAATCTGGGCAACAATGCAACAGATGAGGCCATCAAGAACTTCTTTGAGTTCCGCCAGGGTCAGCCAGACTACGTCAACGGAGGTGGAGAAAACCAATGGGGCTGGCTGGAGTGCTATCCCCAGCACATATTCAACCACGGAGAAGAGATGACCGTAGGAGTTGCCCAGAATGCCTCAGACTACAGTAATGGCCATTGCTATGCCTTCAATTCCCCCGGAACCTATGGTAGAAGCTACACCAAAGCCAACGGGCATGACGAATCGGAAAGGTCCTATGTAAAGGGACTGAATTTCCAGGAACAGTGGGACAGAGCCCTGAAATTCGACCCCAAGATGGTGTTCATAACCGGCTGGAACGAATGGATTGCCGGGAAGCAACCGAACTGGCCACCGTCCGATCCTTACAAGCCCTTTGCCTTCCCCGACCAATACGACTGGGAACACAGCCGGGACATCGAGCCGACAGCCGAATGGGGAGATTACGGTGACAGCTACTACTATCAGCTTGTACAGAATGTCCGTCGTTACAAGGGAGTCCATTCCAAGGCAAGACTATCGGATCCCAAGACAATGGCTATCGGATCTTTCGACGGGTGGGACAAGATATCTCCTGATTTCAAGCACTATAAAGGGAATACCCTCTTCCGCGACCATCTTCAGCATTCCTACAGCGGCCAAAAATACACAAACCAGACAGGTCGCAACGACTTTGTGGATGCCAGGGTTTCAAGGGATGATGAATATGTCTACTTCTACATCGAAACCGCATCCGACATTTCCAGCAACAAGGGTAATGGCTGGATGAGACTGTTCATCAATTCTGACAGGAAAGCGGAAACCGGATGGAAGGGTTATGATTATTGCCTCAATTACAAGAATCCTGAAAGCGATTCCGTCGGTATCCTCTCAAAGTGTACAGGACCTGAGTGGAAGTGGGAAGATTCCGGCAAATTCGACTATGCTGTCAAAGGGAAGATGATGGAGGTCAGGATAGCGAAGTCGGCTCTCGGATTGAGCGGTAAACTTTCCTTTGAGTTCAAATGGAGCGACAACATGCAGGAAGAAGGCAACATCCTTGACTTTTACGTCAATGGAGACGTTGCCCCCGGTGGCCGATTCAATTTCCTCTACGAAGAATAAGCTATTTCGCCTTGAACTGGTAACGGTAACGGAAGCGTCCGTTGGGAGCGCTGTCGCCGTCACGCATGCAAGTCTGGATATCTCCGTCAGTGACGGCATTGTCCACCCACTTGAAGTCAACCGTGAAATTCTTGGGGTCCTTCACTCCGAGAGCAGACAACGGTATTGCCAGTTCCATCTCTTTGCCGGAAACCGCAAAACTGACATCCGCAACCTTGGACCAGTTCCATCCACCTGTGGACTTTTCAAGGACCGATTTCCCTTCGGAGGAAACTGTACGGTTGACCACGAAATCATAACCTTCCCAGTTTTCCTTTGAACCATCTACCCTCAGGAACAGCTGCATCCATTGAGGATCGGTACAAGAACTGATGTCAGAGTCTGTCTTGACATAGAAATATAAGTTGGTTCCGTCGTTGATCACGGATGATATTACGATGTCGTTACGGCCAGTGTTGTTGACATAGCGGCCTATCCTTCCCCATCCATAGTGGTCCCGATGGAAGACATCGCCCCTGTCGTCTCCCCACCTGGCCAGGACATTCGCCCATTCAGTAAAATTACCGTCAAGAGCTATTTCCTTGCTTTCACTGAAGACAGGGTTGCGTTTCGTTCCTTTGAATTTCCGGATAAAATCCGCCATGAGATAGTAGTAATTATCGCCGAATCCTCCGTTCAATGGCTCTATGTCGCGGCTGAACTCATGGTTATACTGGTCCACGAAATACGGAGCCGGAGAAGCGGCCGCCGTCTGCCTCTGGGCAGTCCACTCATTCCATCCTGTGAAAAGGATTATCTGGGGATCGAGCTTGATGGCCTGCTCGAACTGCTTCTTGAAATATATTCCCTTTTCCGGCGTAGGATTCCTGGGTTCGGTATTGGAGATGGCATCATAGCTGCGGCCTATGTTGGAAATTGGATGCGTTGCAGGCATCACTGCAACCAATTCATTCTTCCAGTTATGCTTTCCGGCCTGCTGTGGATACCATCCTCCCCAAGGCCATTTGTCCTCTCCGTTTCCGAACCATGTGTCCGCAGAACTGTTCCAAAGGAACCAAGAATGACGAAGGGTAAACTTGTCCTTGATTCCAGCCGGAACCTCATCCGGATTGGCAAGCATGACCGGCTTCCCAAGCCAGTTGAACCAAAGATCTTTGTAAAGGTCTTTTGAATATATTTCATTGTACAGGGTCTGCGAAACACCTGCTACGTTGCTGTTAAGCAGGAAAGCGAACTGAGGCGTTTTGTTGCCCTGCGCCCGCATCTGGGTATAGACCTTTGCAAGATTATGTACAACGGGAAGATAGTGGAAACCATTGGTCACGTCGAAAAAGATAGCGTCGACTCCGGCATCCACCAGCATCTGGGCATGCTTGCGGATAACCCAGTCATCATTTGCGACATAGTAGCCAAGATAAGGCTCTCCCCAGTGATGCATGACTCCATATCCACCCAAAGCCGGCTCGGTCGGATTGGCATCCAGAAGTTTCTGGATATCATAAGGACTGTGAGTATCACTTGCCGTAGGAGGCACGACGTCATTGTTGTTAGCGCCCCTGTCATATCCATGACATCCATGCCAAAGGAAATAGAAGACAGCGACAGTCCTTTCCTTCCTGTCGGCCACATCCGGATATCTGCCCGCATCAGGATCGATGGAATTGCCTTCATCGTCGACTGCAATCCACGAGAAAGGAATCGGTGCGTCGGAGGCTTGGTATGTAGAATACTTGGTTTCCTGTGGCTTTTCTTGCTGGGGTTCTTCTTTCTGGGGTTCATCACCTCCTATCTCTTCTATCTTTGTTCCCTTACAAGAAGAAAAACCCGTCAAGGAAATTGACGCAATTGCGAATAACACTGCTAACCTTTTGATTTTCATAGTATTTATTTTAAAATTATCGTTCTATTTTCTGCGTTCCCGGAGAAAGGGTTATAGTCTCGTCACCAAGAATGAGTTCCCCTTCCGTACCATCCGGAACCGTCACTGAATATTCAACTTTGCCGTCGGTCTTGTTGATTTCGACCTTGATTTCACCCTTTACGGTCGAAACCGTCGCCTTCACATTGTGGAGATCGCAAAGGTGAGGTTCTATCGCAAACTTGGAAAATCCTGGCTCAGTGGGGTATATTCCTGCAACATAACGAGAGAGGATCACCAGCGGGCCACCGCTCCATGCATGGTTGTAAGAGTCGGTCTTGCCCGTTCCATCTCCAAAGAGCTCCCAAAGCGTTGAATAATCAGATGAAATCATCTCTGAATATCTCGTCCTCATCCTGTCAAGGGCATCCTGGCAGAAGCCCATCTCGCAAAGGGCACGGAGAACATAATACTCCATGTAAGGACTTGCATGATAATGCTCCTTGAAGAAAGGCCTCAAGGCGTCAAACTGTGAAGGAGATGCAACTCCACCCAGGACGGCCACTGCCTGTCCCCTGTCGTCCGGACAGCCCTTATGTTCGTCGGAAAGATAGTAGTTACCCTTCCAGTAACGATTGTTTATGGTTTTCACCAAAGCTTCCCTGGTTTCCCTGGCCGCTGCGGCCGTTTCGGCGTCTCCCATCCAACTTGCATACTTTTCAGCCGTTCCTAGCAGGACTGACACCCAAGCATTGTAAAGAAGGTGCATGTCTTTGTTTTCACCCCAGTCTCCCCAGTTGGCTATCGGAGTTCCTACCGATTGGCGTTCCTGGACAAGGCCGTCAGGACCGATCTTCCACAAGGGCAGGTATTTCTTGAAAGCGCCATAGACATCCTTAAGGGGAGATATGTCTCCTGTGTACATGTAATATTCAGGGACTGCGCAGCTCAGGAAAGCCGTCGTCTGTGTAACGAGTTCGCCGAAATTGTAGCCTGGCGTAGGACCATACATCGATCCGTTTCCCTCCTGGAATCCTGCAAGTTCACGAATACACTTGGCCACAAGGTCAAAGGCCGAAGGGTCGAAAGCATAATAGGTCTGGATGGCCTCATTGGCTGCATCTCCGATCCATTGGCCACGCTCACGGTGTGGACAGTCGAAGAAATTGTCCCTCATATTCACATAAAGGGTCCTTGCCGCCCTTTCCCAAAGTGTGTTGAGGAAAGGATCATCACATTCGAATGAACCTGCGAAGGTCGTGTTGTAGCCACTTTCACGGTATTTGACTTCGAGGACTTCCACTCCTTCAGGTATACTGTAATGGACTGTCATTCCATTCATCCAACCTGGGGTCTCGTGCTCCTGCACGCCTTCTCGTGTTATGTACTGTCCCCTGGTGCAAAGAAGGGGGAAAGACATGAATCTCTTTCCTATCTCCTCAGGGGTCATGGCAAGGGTTTCGGAAATTGTACGGTTACGGTTGGGGTCATGGCTGGAGTCCCACCTCCCGTTTTTCTTGGTTTCTTCGTCCACGAATGTCTCCACTCCTGCATAAGGATTGTAATTCGGATCGTCAAGGGGCTCTACTCCTTCTATGACTGGCATTCCGTAAAGGTCGGTGTAGATGTCTATTATCTTTCCTTCCGGAGCTTTGACCTTGATGTAAGGAGTAACCTGGCAGTCATACGGAAGGGTGCATATCAGCTCCCTGCCTTCCATCTTCGTGGAAACATAATCCTTAAGGCCATAATCCTTCCACTGAGGAATAGGTCTTTGTACCTGTTTCCCCCATCCGGCATCATCAATGGAAAGAGCTTTGGCATTGGGCCAGGATGAGTCATCGAAGCCTTTCCTGAAGAAATCGATCTGCTTACGCCCGTCAAAGCCTATGTTGGATTCGGAAAGCCTGAGGTTGGGACAGCCTCCTTCGGGAATATAGAAGGCTGGATGGCGTATAGCCTTCCATGAAGAGTCGCTGATGACCCTCCATCCGTTGCCTCTCAAGTCGAACCAGAGGCCCGCTGTCGGAGAGGTGATGTGGTTCACGCTCTTCCGGCCGTGGAAGTTAACGAGTACAGCCACTTCATTATGTCCCTTTACAAGGCCAGGGACAGACTCGAAATGATCGTAGTAGCCATCTTTTGGAGTAGGTCCTCTCTTGAGGTTTCCTTCCCTTACGAACAATTGTCCGTTGACCCAGAGCCAGTACTTGGTGTCGGCTTCAATGTCAAGTGTGGCAGTGGAAGGATCGCCATCGATGTCAAATCCTTTTCGGAATGCGTACCATGAACCTTCGCGATAGTCTTCGCCGGTGCAAATTACGGACGGCTCCAGTTCATGGAAGATTTCAGACCAATCGTTCAAGCCCATGACCTTAAGGTAAGGAGCGAAGACTTCGTCTTCCTTGTCGGTTCCGGCTGCCTGCCAGACCCTCCATGCGGGCTTTATTCCTCCCGGAATGGTTTCGTCGTCATGATAACGGCGAAGTCCGATCTTCAGGCCGAATTCTCCTCTGTTGTCCTGCCAGGCATGCCATTGCAGGGCATCTATTCCGGGAAGGGCGACAAGCTTCTTCCATGCCCAGCAAGCGCCTGCCGCCTGCTTGGTCAGTTCTTCCTCTGAATAGTTCCTGGAATTGGTACCGTTCTCGGACAAGAAAAGGAGCCGCTTGGTCTTTCCCTGGTACAGATGCTCCGGCATCCAGATCCAAGCATCGATCACCTCCAGATTCTTAAAAGTAATGTACTTTGAATCAATTGAATATGTCGTCTCTACGTCATTCTCCCAGAATTCCGGTGCAGTAAGGTCCTGTGGATAAGGATGCTGCGCCACTCCCCAGCGGAAATCTCCTTCAGCGTTGCCGTAGCGGACGTGGTCGTCAAGCATCTGCCTTACACAGAATCCGTTTTCGTTTTCACTGACGTTCCAGTTGTGAGTATAGGATCCTAGGACCCATGTCTGCTGGTCATAGCGGTCGGCAAGATTGTAATTCAGACGCATGGATTTCTCGTAGGCGTCCATGTAAACCTCGTAGGGCTGCTTACCCATGTTGGTCCAGTCAACACCATAGTCAACCTCATTGTGGATGATCCAGTTGTTGATGCGACCATGTTCCCCGGAAGAGTAACGGTCTGCGAGGAAGTCTAGCACGGCGGCATAGGCATTGAACCCTTCCGCTGTGGTCATGTTCGGCATTGAATAGAAACCTCCATCGCAGTCAGGGTGGCGGAACACCGGCGTGAGAGCAGGGTCTGCGCTCTTGAGGTCAATCAACGTGATGGCAGATGTAATCACCCCGCGTTCCGTACAATATGACAGGACCCGGTCCAGATAATCGACCCTCGTGGAGTCAAACCAGTAAGTGATTCCTCCATATTCCCTGGCAAAGGTCTTGGGCCGCTGCGAAGCATAAAGGAGGCTGTTGAGATGGATGTTGATGGTAACGGAACGGATATCCAGTGAATCAAGGTCGGTCTTGAATCTGTGGATGCTGTAGCCGCCCAGGCCCTTCTTGCCTGTAAGTTTCATGGGAGTTGCGCTTCGGACGGGTTGAATGGCATCGGCATAGCGAGCATGGGAACGGAGTTCGATCTTTCCTTCTTCACCTTTCTGGACTATGGCCCATCTGGAAAGAGAACGGTCATAAATGATTCCTTCCCGTTTGACCTTCCTTTCCACGCTCTTTCCGAACCTTCTGCCGCGAAGAGGAATCAATCCGTCGGAAAGGCCTTTCTCATCAATGTCTTCCCAAGGGGTGATTTCCGATAAGTAAAAGTCTTTGCCGGCTGGCCTCTTTCCACGGATTTTAACCTTTCCATCGGAAACTTTCACTTTTACCACCTTTCCGGGATAATCGGTTGACAAATAGGCTGCCAAAGCCTTTCCCCTCTGTATTTTCTCCTCTTCCTTGGCTTCCACCTGCTTCTGGAAGGCCTCCTCTTCGTCTGTCATTGCCCTCAGCCCAAGGTTCCGGACTTTTATCGTGGCTCCTCCCCAGGTTCCAAGGTCGATACGCATGACGTCACCGGCCTTCCCCCAATTGAACCGTCTCGCATCATTCTTGAGGACTACCGAGAACTCTTTCCATTCGGATGTATGGTCGAGGGAGGATATGTTTATGGCTCTTGTGCTCGAAATCGGAGCAAAGAACAATTGCATGGCGTTTATCGCCTGGGTTGAAGTGTAGTCAAAAGACAATACCCAGCTGTCATCTCCCAAATCCTTCGGTAGTGGCTTGAAGAGGAAGAAAGGATCTGCTCCGGTTGTCTTGATAGTCAATTCTCCCGGGGCTGTTCTGGTTATCTCCACGTCATGCTTGGTAGAGATGTCTGCTTCCAACGGAACTGAAATCTCCCTGCCGATAACGGTTATCGGCAGAATAAGAAGAGAGATGATTGCGAATGCCAGCTTTTTCATGTTCTTTTTATTTTAAGACTGCAGGAGGGGTGGTTATAACCTCTATGAAATGTTTCTTTATTGCTTCTGCCTGTTGTGGAGACACAGAGAGATAGCGTCTGGTTCCGTTCGGATCGGGAGTAAAGAACGTCGATCCTTCTTCAGTCACACGGATGGTTCCAGGCTCGGAAACATCGAACCACTTGTCTCCTTCAACAGCATAAAGGACACCTGTAGGGTCCCAAGTAGGGCGGTCATAAGGCATTGGAAGATAAGCCTTGTATGCTTCTACCACAGGGTGCTTTCCAGCCCATCCGAAATCATTTTCGATGCTGGTCGCGGGATAGAGGACCTGGATTCCGAGTTCAAAAGGAGAGGTCACGACCGGAGTAGGCCAATCTTCAAGGATGGTCTTTGCTGCAGGGATGTCTTTGAAGACATTGTATTCATGGTGGTTGGGATCCACGAAATTGCCGGCCATAGTCACAAGCAGTTTGACCTTTTTCTCAACAAGTTCCTTCCCGTCCAGCTTTGAATATTTATCCGGTCCTGTCTGGAGAAGCCTTGCCAGGTTGGAAGAGAATCCCACGGAAGCTATCACGACCGATTTATCCTTAGCCTTCGCCAACAGCTTGCGATAGAGGATGTGGGCATCAGGAAGGTCTTCATAGCTCTTCAGCGACCTTTTGAAGGGCAATGAGCCATCTTCGTTCTTCTGCATAACGACCGCTTCGGCATAATTGATGGCATCGCTCGCACAATCCGGCCCGTTGTGGATTATTCCGATTGGAATATCCGGATAGCCGTACCACGTGTTCAGGATGTCCATGAATTCTGCAGATGCCGCCCCTTCTTTATTGATACATGTTGCCAGAAGGTTGATAGTGCCCGCATCGATGTACTTGTAGAGAAGATCCATGGCCAAAGCATCGTCAACATCGTTGCCGATGTCGGTCTCCATGATCAGATTGATCGGTTCCGTGCCGTTAGAGGCACTTTTTCCTGTGGACTTGCACCCTACTGAAAGCAGGGGTATCAGGGCAATCATCAGGATAAATATTCTCTTCATATTCATAGGTTTATTCAATTTCTTTCCTGTATGGCATTGCATTCTGGGCTCCGGGACGTTGGACTGAGATTGCCGATGCCTTTGAAGCAAATCCCGCAGCTTCCTGAAGATCCTTCCCTTCTGAGATGGCGACACAAAGGGCTCCGCAGTAGCAATCGCCTGCGCCTGTAGTGTCAACGGCTTCAACCTTGTGGGCGTTTACCCTTGTGAAGCCTTCTTTCGTACAAATAAGGGAACCTTTGCTGCCAAGGGTCACGATAATGTTATCTATTCCTTTGGACATCAGGGCTTTCGCCGCTGCTTTCACTGTTTCTTCATTTTCAACCTTTACTCCTGAATATTTCTCCAACTCTGTTTCATTCGGGATAAAAAGTGAAAGATAAGGGAATATTTCTTCAGGAAGATCTGCTGCAGGAGCAGGATTGAGTACGACGTATTTCCCCATTTCATGGGCGATCCTCGCTGCTTCCACAACGGCAGGAACAGGAATCTCAAGCTGCATCAGCAGGATTCCGCAATTGCTTATCGCTTCCTTGAAACCTTGTATATCCTCCTTGGTGTAGTCTCCGTTAGCCCCGCTTGCCACAACGATGCAGTTCTCAGCATCCTTGTCAACGGTTATCAGGGCTACTCCTGACGGCTTTGTGGATCTGAATATTCCTGAAGGAGAAAGACCTTCTTCTTCAAAATGCTTGACAGTATTGTCCCCGAAAATGTCGTTTCCAACCTTGCAGATGAAGAAGACATCTCCTCCAAGCCTCTTGGCGGCAACCGCTTGATTGGCTCCTTTCCCTCCGGGACCAATTACGAAATCATTGCCTAGTACCGTCTCTCCGGGACGAGGCATCTTGTCGGCGAACGCCGTCATGTCGGTGTTTGTACTTCCTATTACCAGGATTCTTCGGTTTTCGTTCATGGTGTTATCAATTATGTGTTTTCGATTCTAATCAAGCCCGAGCTCCACTCGTGCTTCGTCTGAAAGCATGGACTGGTCCCATGGTGGTTCAAAAGTCAGTTCAACTTCACATCCCGTGATTCCGGGAACATCTGAAACGCTCTTTTTCACTTCAGCGAGAACTTCATCCGCCATGGGACATGTAGGCGCCGTAAAAGTCATCTTTATGTACGCTTCGTGGCGCTTGTTGATGACGAGTTCATAGATAAGTCCGAGATCATAGACATTGACCGGGATCTCAGGGTCATAAACTTGCTTTATCGCTAGGATGACGTTGTCGTAAAGTGGCGCCAGCTGCTTTGCATCTTCTGCCGTCAGTACTTCACTTTCTGCAGGCTTGATGTTTTCTTTGGCTATTTCCTTGATTCTTTCTATCATTGAGACAAGACCGTTGGCCCTGGTTGGGGACAGGTTTTCTTTCAATCCTATCTCGCTGATAAATCCGAAATCGTCCCCGGCAATTTCTTCAGGTGTACGTCCGGAATAAACGCTTATCAACAGGGAAATAATTCCCTTGGTGATGATGGCATCGCTGTCTGCAATGAAACTGATTTTGCCGTCATCTATTTTCCAATCAAGCCAAACTCTTGATTGACAACCTTTTATAAGCTTATCGTCGGTTTTCTTTTCTTCTGGATAACTTTCCAGGTTTTTACCAAGTTCGATGAGGTACTCGTATTTGTCGAGCCACTCGTCGTACATTGAAAAATCTTCTATTACAGCCTTTTTGGCTTCTTCAAGCGTATTCATTTCTTCTTTGTTAGATAAGCATGGAGATCGCTTTGTCCAGAGACTTGACAAAGTATTCCGCTTCTTCCATCGTATTATAAGGCGCCAGTGATACGCGGAGCATTCCTGTCACTCCAAACCGGTCCATCAAAGGTTCGGCACACATCTGACCGGAACGGACGGCTATCCCCATCTTGTCAAGGATAAGGGCAAGGTCTTCATGGTGTGCACCTTCCACAGCGAAAGACCAGAGCGGAATCTTCTTGCCTGTTCCATGTGGAACACCAAACAGATGTAGTGTTCCGAGGCCATGGTCTTCCGATCTCTTCCTGAGTTCTTCGTCCAGATATTCTTTCACCGATTCTGTTTCTTGTTGCAATTCACTGTCTTTCAAAGAATTCAAAAAATCAAGGGCAACAGGAAGTGCTGGTGTAGCGTTAAGGTTTTGGGTTCCTGCTTCAAATTTTCCTGGAAGAGGAGCATAGGTGGTTCCTGAGAATCTTACTGTCGCTATCATTTCTCCTCCTCCCTGGTAAGGGACCATCTTGTCCAGCCAATGTTTCTTTCCGTAAAGGACTCCTGTTCCTGTGGCTGCGTAAAGTTTGTGTCCGGAGAAAGCGTAGAAATCGCAATCGAGATCCTGTACGTCTACCTTCTCGTGCACGGCTCCTTGAGCACCATCCGCTAGAACAGGACAACCCATTGAGTGACAAATATTTACTATCTCCTTTAACGGGTTTATCAATCCTAGGACATTGGATACGTGGGTAACTGCAACCAATTTGGTCCGCTCAGTTATGAGAGAAGGAAGGTCTTCGGTCTTCAGCTGGCCGTTATCATTTATTCCTAGGACTTTCAGGTTAGCGCCCTTCCTTTGGCATAGCATCTGCCATGGAACTATATTGGAATGATGCTCGGATTCGGAAACTATGATTTCGTCGCCTTCTTTTATGAATGCCTCTCCGAATGAGAAAGCAACCAGGTTGATTGAGGCTGTGGTTCCTGAGGTGAATATAATCTCTTCCCTTGATCCGGCATTGAGGTACTCTCTTACTTTGTCGCGGGCAGACTCATATTCTTCCGTTGCATCTGAAGCCAGCTTGTGAATGGCTCTGTGGATGTTGGCATTCGATCCGAATGCAAGGTTTTCCATTTTCTCAACCACAGTTCGCAGTCTCTGGGAGGTGGCAGCATTGTCAAAATAGACGAGGGGTTTCCCGTACACTTTCTGTGAAAGTGCCGGAAACTGTTCCCTGACATCGTTAATCCTCATTTAAAAATGCTTTGTGTTAATGCAAATTTAACAAATCATTATTGAATTGCGAGAGTTTATCCTGTTAAACTATTGTGGGTGTTTTGTGTTGAAAAGAGGGTTTTGTCTTGTTTGTTTATGTACGACCGATTAAAATATGCAAACACGATATCAGTCGATAAAACACTATTTGAGGGCTCTCAATTGTGACATATCATTGAAAATGAACAAGTTGTTCTTTTCAAATCGGGTGACTTGAATTATGATATAAATATTTAAAAATCAATTAGTTATTATTAATTACCCTGGTTTTTTACGGGACGTTTATGTTGTTTTTTATCTAACAGGACTAAAATCGTGAGATTTTGTGTAAATTTGATAAGTAAATGGCAGAAGATGATTGATTACATTAAAGGTTCGATTGCGGAGCTTTCTCCGGCGGAGCTGGTCCTTGAGAACAATGGTATCGGCTACAGCATCTTGATTTCTCTCCAGACTTTCCAGGCTCTTCAGGAGAAGAAGGAGGCTAAGGTTTTTATCTATCACTATCTGAGGGAGGATATGGAGGATTTCTATGGTTTTGCTACAAAGGATGAGCGGGAGCTGTTTGAACTTCTTATAAGTGTCTCTGGGATAGGTGTTTCATCTGCCAGAATGATGCTTTCTTCGCTTTCGGCTGAGGAAATCCGTCAGGCTATCCTTTCTGAAGATGTGAACAGAATAAAGAGTGTCAAGGGAATCGGTGTGAAAAGTGCGCAGCGGCTGATCATTGAACTTAAGGATAAGATAGTGAAGGGTGAGGGTGCTGATTCTTCTGAATTGTTTGGTGGTGCTGCGAGGAGCGAAATCGTTGAAGAGGCGTCGCGTGCGTTGGTCATGCTTGGTTTTGCGAAGCCTGCTGTGAACAAAGCTATACAGGCTATTTTGAAAGCCAACCCTAATGCTAAGGTTGAGCAGATCATCAAGTCTGCTCTCCAGATGATGTAATCTTCGGACCACTGAACTGGCCGAATGGCCATTTGTCATTCTGAGCAAAGCGAAGAATCTTCACAACGCCTGTAATTCTCAGTAAGCGAAGAATCTATTCCCTTGGCGGGTGTATTATGTGTGGTGTCTATAGGGGTGGGCACCGCCGCTTCGCGGCCCCACCGTTCGCGTCACTTCGTTCCGCTCCGGTCCCCCCTCTTAACGTGCCGAGGGTGGCAGTGGCGCCCACCCCTACAGACACCACACACACGGCACATCATAACTAATCACCACCCCCAACCCAGCCGTTAGCGTTTCCCTGTGTTTCACTCACGGGCGTAAAGGTGTAAATACTTCAGGTGTTCGTGAACGATAATGACATCTGAAGCATAGTCGATGTTCAAGATGTCATCCATTTGGTTACACATTGAACTTCTTAACTACGAAAGAGCGCCCCCTTTTATTCACCCGTCAGTCAGGCTGCAATTTTTACTGTTTGCCTGCGAAGAATTACTTCTCCCTTATCTATTTCACCAGTCAGAGCAAAAGCCTATAAAGGCCGATTGACCTTACAAGAGATACAGTATAGAAACAGTTTGCCCGTGTATGATGACTGTGCAGTTCCCATTAGAACTACTAAGACACGAAAAAAGCCTATTTCGTGACCACAGAGTTCGGCGATGAACAGTGCAATCACAAAAAGAACGAGTTTCATGATCGGAGTGTTTTGATGGGAACTGTGTGGGCTTAAAAAGGCTGGGTTTCGTGACCGCAGAGTTCGGCGGGGAACTGAGCGGACAGAAATAGACCCTATTTCGTGACCACAGAGTTCGGCGGGGAACTGAGCGGACAGATATATGGCGAAAACGTGACTTTGGAGTTCGGTGAGGAACTGCGTGGACATAAATAGACCTTGTTTCGTGACCGCAGAGTTCGGCTGGGAACTGAGCGGGCTCAAAAAGGCCGGGGTTCGTGATTGCGCAGGGTTGTGACAGCGCTGTTCGGAAATGAACGGAACGGCGGGAAGGAAATGCCGAATCGGAAATGGCGGAAAAGAACGGCAGAACGGAAAACGGCGGAATGAGAATGGAGGTATGGGAATAGCGGTATGGATCGAAATGTGGGATTGTTATCGGCCGAAGTAGACGAGGAGGATGGAGATGTCGGAGGGTGAGATTCCGGAAATACGGGAGGCCTGGGCTATTGTCCGAGGCTTATAACGCAGAAGTTTCTGGCGGCACTCGATAGATAAGCCGGAAACCTTGTCAAAATCGAATTCTTCAGGAATAACAAGATTCTCAAGCCGAGAAATTTTCTCCGCAATTACTTTCTCACGATCTATATAACCCTTGTATTTTATTCCTATTTCAACAGAATCCACCACTTCTTTTGGAAAATTTGTTCCACGTGGAACAAATTTCAACAATTCTGACAACTCAACCTCTGGCCTCGAAGCCAAATCAGAAATCCTCTTTGACTCTGAAAGAGGAGCCGCATCCTTACTTAAAAGATAAGGATTAACAACGTTTGCTTTTAAAGAAGTAGTCTCACACAACACCCTCAATTCATCAGCAGCATCATACTTTCTCTGCATAAGATCGAACCGTCGGTCGGATGCAAGACCGATCTTATGAGAACGCTCAGTCAAGCGGAAATCAGCATTGTCCTGCCGTAGAAGTATCCTGTATTCTGCCCTGGAAGTAAACATCCGGTAAGGTTCATCGACACCTTTGGTGATCAAGTCATCAACCAGAACTCCAATGTAAGCTTCATCGCGGCGAAGGATGAAAGGATCCCGTTCCTTTACTTTTAGAGCAGCATTGATTCCGGCCATAATTCCTTGAGCAGCAGCTTCTTCGTAACCGGTTGTCCCATTAATCTGACCGGCAAAATAAAGGTTTTCAATGTCTTTTAATTCCAGTGTGTCCTTAAGCTGTACCGGATCGAAATAATCATATTCGACCGCATAACCTGGCTTGAAAATCTTTGCCTCTTCAAGACCTTCAATAGAATGGAGAGCATCAAGCTGGGTCTGCAAAGGAAGGGATGAAGAAAAACCCTGGAGATAATATTCATTGGTATCTCTCCCCTCCGGCTCAAGGAATAATTGATGAGAATCCTTGTCTGGGAAAATCCTCAGCTTGTCTTCTATGCTTGGACAATAGCGTGGGCCCTTGCCGACAATCATGCCGCTCAAAAGAGGAGAGTCTTTGAATCCTGACCTGAGGATATCATGGACTTTTTCATTTGTATGCAGCAGGAAACAAGGCATCTGTTGATGGTCTCCTTGGACAGAAGAAGGAACGTCCAAAAAAGAAAACCTCTCAGGATTCTCATCCCCATGCTGGAGAAGAAGACGAGATGTGTCCACGGAAGAAATGTCGATCCTCGGAGGAGTGCCGGTCTTCATCCTGTCAGTTCGGAGTCCGAGACTTACCAGTTGTTCGGTCAAACCATGAGAAGCAAGTTCACCTATCCTTCCTCCCTCAAAGGACGACCTGCCAATGAAAAGTTTCCCGCTAAGGAAGGTTCCGGCAGTCAAAATAACCGCCTGAGACTTAAAAATTGCCCCGGTAGTTGTCTTGACTCCTCTGATTTTTGAATTCTCAAAGAGGAAAGAAGTCGCAAAATCCGTGTAAATATCTAATTTACAATGAGTTTCGAGAATTTTTCGCCAGCGTAGGGAAAAAGCCAGTTTATCACACTGTGCACGCGGGCTCCACATTGCCGGACCTTTCGAACGGTTCAGCATCCTGAACTGAAGAGTCGATGCATCTGTCACCAAACCCATCATCCCTCCAAGGGCATCGACCTCACGGACGATCTGTCCTTTGGCTATACCTCCCACTGCCGGATTACAGGACATCCTTGCAAAACTCATCAAGTCGGCGTTGAGCAAGAGAACAGAACAACCGAGATTAGCGGCTGCAACGGCAGCTTCGCATCCAGCATGCCCTCCCCCGACAACTATTATATCATAAGAACCCTGCATTGAAAACTAAACGATAGTTCTAAGATTGGTGCCTAAACAATAGTTCTTAGCTTGAGGTAATAGTCTTCCTTCTCGTGGATCTGTTTCTCATCTTCAGGAGTATGGTCATCATAACCTATAAGATGAAGCAGGCCATGGACCATCACACGGTGAAGCTCCTCGTCAAAATCAGCACCATATTCAACGGCATTCTCACGAACCGTGTCGATACTTATGAACAAGTCACCGGAAAGCTTTTTTCCTTCGCAGTAATCAAAGGTTATGATGTCGGTGAAATAATCATGGCCGAGGTACCTCATGTTTACATCCAGGATGTAGTTATCAGAACAGAAGATAATGTTGATATCACCTATAGTCTTTATTTCGCTTCCGGCAACCATCTTCAGCCAACGGTTGTTGGCGAGTTTATCCTTTAAAACGAACTTGATGTCCTCACAATAGTACCTTATCATGTTCAAAAGTTTTCACAAATCTACAACTATTAATCCAAAAAATTTGAAATGAAAATTATTATTTCTAACTTTACATGCCTATTAGGATTATTAAACTCACTGAATATGGAAGTAAAGAAAACCGAAAAAGCCAATCTT
>CADBMD010000085.1 GCA_902795735.1 uncultured Bacteroidia bacterium | reverse complement strand
CAACGACACTTATCAGTTCTATGTCGAGAAGTTCTACGACATGGTCAAGATCAACCGCGACCTTCGTGACCTTGATTTCAAGAAGAATCTTGAGGCTAAGCAGGAATTCTGCGAGGCCGCCGAGAAGCTTTCCGAGAACGAGAACGTAGTGGAGGCTTTCCGCGAGCTCCAGAAGCTCCATGAGCAGTGGAAGGAATTCGGCCCGGTGGCAAAAGAGTTCCGGGATTCCATCTGGGACCGTTTCAAGGCTGCAACTGCTGTGATCAACAAGAAGTACCAGGCTTATTTCGAGGGCCAGAAAGAGAAGCAGCAGGAGAATCTTGAGGAGAAGGCCAAGCTTTGCGAGCAGGTCGAGGAGATCGCCGCGAAGGAAGTCAAGTCTTCGAACGAATGGAACCAGCTGTCTACCCAGATCGAGGAGATACAGAAGAAGTGGAGGACTATCGGTTTCGCTACCAAGAAAGAGAACCAGAAGATATACGACCGTTTCCGTGCCGCATGCGACCAGTTCTTCTCCCGCAAGAGGGAGTACTACTCTCAGTTCAAGGACTCCATGAACGAAAACATGGAGAAAAAGCTTTCATTGATCGAGAAGGCTGAAGCCTTGAAGGACAGCAAGGAGTGGAAGAAGACCACCGAGGCTCTCATCGCCCTCCAGAAAGAGTGGAAGGAAATCGGTGCGGTGCCCCGCAAGAAATCCGAGCAGTTGTGGAAGAGGTTCCGTGCTGCATGCGATGAGTTCTTTGCAGAGCGCGACAAGAATTCCAAGCCTGAGAATGACTACTATGGCAACTTGAAGGCGAAGAGGGCTTTGATCGACGAGATCAATGCCTATGAGGCAACGGATGAGGCTGCAGCCCAGACTGCCGCACAGGAGTTCGCACAGAGGTGGCGTGAAATCGGTTTTGTTCCTTTCAAGGAAAAGGAAGCCGTCCAGAAAGCATATTCGGATGCAATGCAGGCCAAATTCCCTGACTTTTCTCCGAGAGCTTCCAGGGGACAGATGAGGACTTCCTCTTCTTCGCGGAAACCCATGACTGAGAAAGACCGTCTGGTCCAGCAGTACAACAAGCTCCAGCAGGACATCGTGACTTACGAAAACAACATAGGATTCTTCTCCGCTTCCAAGAATTCCGAGCCGCTCATCAAGCAGATGCAGGAACGCATCGATGCGGCGAAGCAGGAACTCAAGGAACTTGAGGCCAAGATTCTAAAGGCTCAGGAGGGCGAAGAAGAGAAGTAGGTAATGGATAAGAACACACTTATTGGTATTGTCCTGATGGGATTGCTCCTGTTTGGCTTTACCTTCTATCAGAACAAGCAGTATCAGAAACAGGCAGCCTATCAGGCTCAGTTGGACTCGATAGCGGCAGTGGAACAGTTCAGGGCTGATTCCATTGCTGCAGTGGAGGCGGCCGTCAGGGATTCCATCCAGTCGGACCCCGCATTCCAGGCTGCCGGTGCTGCCCAGTCGGCCGAGGCTATCTACAAGGACACGCTCCTTGAGGCAGCCCATTCCCAGGACGGGAGCATCATCACACTGGCCAACGACAAGTTTGAAGTCGCATTCGCCACCAAAGGCGCGCAGCCATATTCAGTCAAGCTCAAGGACTATAAGACTTACGGCGGTGAGGACCTATACATCTTCAAGCCAGGGATGAGCCAGATGGGAATCCAGATCTATGCCGGCGAGATGGTCAACACATCCGATTTTAATTTCGCCGTCCATTCCCAGTCTGACACATCGCTGGTCATGCGCCTTCCGTTCGCAGGCGGCGGGTACATAGAGCAGAGGTATTCGATCCGCGAGGGCGAGTACATGGTCGATAACGCCATTTCATTCGTAGGCATGGAGAACATCATTCCCAAGAATGTGTTCTCGATGGACATCGACTACACCATGACCATCCCCCGGATGGAGAAAGGCTTCAAGAACGAGAGCCAGTATTCCAAGCTGAACTACTATTTCTCAGGGGAAAAGAAACCTTCCGACATGGGCCGCTCCCGCAGTTCCAGCAAGAGGGTTGACAACCGAGTCGCCTGGTTCGCCTTCCAGCAGCAGTTCTTCTCAGCCATATTCAGGGCTCCGAAGGAGTATTCTTCTGCCGACTTTGACATCAAGTTCTTCCCCGAGGATGACCCGGAACACAACCTCATGACCTGTCAGGCCAAGGTGAGGACTGACTTCCAGCCCGGCCAGCATGAGCTGTCGATTCCGTTCCAGTTCTATTTCGGGCCGAACCACTACAAGACCCTCAAGTCTTATGACCAGAAGTTCGAGAGGATGATCCCTCTTGGAGGAAGTGTCGTGGGCATATTCACCAAGTATGTCATTATCCCGACCTTCGACCTGCTTCGCCGTTACATCTCCAACTTCGGAATCATCATCTTGATCATGACGATCCTTATCAAGATCGTAGTGTTCCCGTTCGCTTTCAAGTCGTACTCATCTTCCGCCAAGATGCAGGCCATCAAGCCTGAGATTGACAAGCTCAATGCAAAGTATCCTAAGCAGGAAGATGCGATGAAAAAGCAGCAGGCCCAGATGGACCTCTACAAGAGGGCAGGGATCAGCCCCATGGGAGGATGTCTCCCCATGTTGCTGCAGTTCCCTATACTCTGGGCGATGTTCCGGTTTTTCCCTGCGTCAATCGAACTCAGGCAGCAGCCTTTCCTATGGGCTGAGGACCTGAGCGCATATGATTCCATCATCAACTTCGGAACCAGGGTTCCCCTGCTTGGCGACCACATTTCATTGTTCGCCTTGTTGATGGCGGTCTCCATGTTCTTCTATTCCAAGATCACGACCGCTTCGCAGCCTGGCAGCGACGATCCCCAGATGGCTTCCATGAGGTTCATGAGTGTCTGGATGATGCCTATCATGATGTATTTCATCTGTAACAGCCTGTCTTCAGGATTGAGCTACTATTATCTGCTGTCCAACATCATCACTATGATCGAGACATGGGTGATAAAGAAGTGGTTCGTCCATCCAGAAGAGATCCAGGCTAAACTGAAGGCTTCGGAAGGGAAGAAGCAACCCAAGAGCAAATGGCAGCAGAGGCTGGAGGAAGCCCAGAGGATGCAGGCTCAGATGCAGAAAGAGCAAGCCAGGAAGAATGGTAAGAGATAATATCATACGGATAAGAAAGGAACTGCCGCCAGAAGTAAAGCTGGTGGCAGTTTCCAAATTCCACCCATGTGAACAGATCATGGAGGCGTATGACGCCGGGCAGAGGGTTTTCGGAGAGAACCGTCCGCAGGAATTTGCCGCCAAGGTTCCTTTGCTGCCGGAAGATATCGAGTGGCATTTCATCGGCCACCTGCAGACAAACAAGCTCAGACTAGTCTTGCCTTATGCTTCCATGGTGGAATCGATTGATTCATGCCATCTGCTGGATGCAGTGGAGAACTGGGGCGAACTGAATGACCGTACTACGGATGTCCTTCTTGAACTCCACCTCGGGGCGGAGGAGACAAAGGGCGGTTTCACCGAAGCGGAAATTGAAGGGATATTGGCTCGTGAATATCCTCACGTCCGCTTTCGCGGCCTGATGGGGATGGCTACCAACACGGACGATGATTCCGTGGTCGAGGCGGATTTTGCCAGGATAGCGGCTTTCAAGCAGCGTATTGATGACCGATTCCGTTTGCCAGGATTCACAGAATTGTCCATAGGAATGTCTCACGACTGGCATCTTGCTCTCCGTCACGGGGCCACTATCGTCCGTATCGGCACTTCTATTTTCGGCCCTCGCAATTATTAGAATACAATAAAAGAAGTATCCCTTCTGGAACCGCTGCCGCTCTCGGCACGTCCAGAAGGGATACTCCTATTAAATGTTGGAAGATTATTCGAGGGTTCCGTTCTCGGCAGCCTCAATCATCTTCTGGTTGGCTGTGATGTAGATCTCGACACGACGGTTCTGGGCACGGCCTTCCTTGGTGCTGTTGTCAGCGACAGGCATGGAATAGGACTTGCCCTCGGTGGTCATACGTGAAGAAGCGATACCGCAGTTCTTGAGATAGGTTGCAACGCTCTGGGCCCTTTCCTTTGAAAGACGCTCGTTGACGGCGTCGGAACCGGTGTTGTCAGTATGTCCATAGATGGTGATGTCGGTGTCCTGAAGGTCAGACATCTTGGTTGCGAACTGAGACAGTTCGTTCTTTGAAGCCTGCTTGAGATCTGACTTGTTGGTGTCGAAAAGGATACCGCTGTTGAAGGTAACCTTGATAGCCTCGAGGCCGTTGGCATCTTCGACTTTCTCGACCTGGGCATTCTCAAGAGCCTTGAGTTCCTCAGCCTTCTTGTCCATCTTCTTTCCGATGACTGCGCCTGCTCCGGCTCCGACCGCAGTACCGATTGCGGCACCGATTGCGGCTCCCTTGCCGTCCTTTCCAATGATGGCACCGAGACCAGCACCGATGGCAGCACCTGCACCAGAACCGATGAGAGTGCCCTTACCTGTCTTGGACATGTTGCTGCAACCAGAGAGAATGATAGCAACGCACATGAAGCTCAAAAATACTTTTTTCATGATGTTACGATTAAAAAATGTTGTAGTTCGCGTAATTATTTTCAAAAAAGGCCAAGCCCGAAGGCCTGGCCTTACATCCACAAATATAGGAATTATTTTGTAATAACGCGCGCCATCTCAAGCACTTTGTTTGAATAACCCCACTCGTTGTCGTACCATGCGCAAACCTTTACGAAGGTAGGATCGAGCTGGATACCAGCCTTGACGTCAAAGATGGAAGTACGTGCATCGTTGCGGAAATCGGTAGAGACGACAGCCTCGTCGGTGTAACCGAGGATACCCTTGAGTTCGCCTTCGGAAGCTTCCTTCATTGCAGCGCAGATCTCCTCATAGGTAGCAGGAGTGTTGAGCTCGCAAGTAAGGTCGACGAAGGAAACGTCGGATGTAGGAACGCGGAGGGACATGCCGGTGAGCTTGCCGTTGAGTTCAGGAAGGACCTTGCCGACAGCCTTTG
>CADBMD010000084.1 GCA_902795735.1 uncultured Bacteroidia bacterium | reverse complement strand
TCCACCCTCCTCATGTACGTGCCCGAGCTCATGCTCCATGTCAGCCGTCCCGTCCGCTGGGATTCCGACCATGTCACCATCATGAATGACATGACCCTTGATTTCTTCAAGGAACTTGTCCGTGCAGATGCATTGAACCGTGCCCATGTCGGTCTCGACTATTTCGATGCTTCCATCAACCGTATCGGTGCCTACATCATCGGTACCCGTGCAACCCAGAAGTGCATCCTTTCCGCCCTTCTCGAGCCTATCGCCAAGCTGCGTGAGTACGAGGATACCGGCAGGGGATTCCAGAAGCTTGCCCTTCTTGAAGAGGCCAAGACTCTTCCTTTCGGTGCAGTGTTCGATTACTTCAACTACAAGAACAACGTTCCTGTCGGCGAGGAATTCATTCCTTGCATCGAGAAGTACGAGAAGGAAGTCACATCCAAGAGGTAATCCAGACCTTTCTTGAAACAAAGGAGGCCGGCTCACTTTTGAGCCGGCCTCTTTTGTTTGACCTCGGTGGTGTTTATGATCATTCCCTTACCTTGTAGGTAAAGCAGAGTGAGGAGCGGGGCTGTGGAAGCGAAAGGACAAGTCCTTCGCAGAGTTCAAGGCCGGTTTTCTCCATTTTATCGAAAGTGTCCTGGTCTTCGAGGACATAAGTTTTCTCAGGATCCAGATTCTTCATCTTGACCACTATCTCTTCCTGCTTGTTGTCCTGCCTCCTGAAGGCAACTACCATTCCCGTCGAATCGGAAGGCCTGTCAAGCTGGTAGGCGAGCCAGATGTCGTCCCTGGTAGTGTCTCCATAGCCCGTAAGCGGGTAGAAATCCTCGAGGAAATATTTCTTGAAAGAATGGAACTCCGCCAGGCGTTTCTGCATTTCCAGTATGTTGAAATCCGCTGACGTGATCTTCCAGTTGAATGTCACGGCGGCATTGTAGCTTGACCTCGTGGTGAAAGGGTCCGGCCTTCCAAGCCCTGTCCCGCTTGCCGGCAGCCATTGGCTCAGGCCGTAAGTGTGGCACTGGTAACCTATCGGTTCGCCGTAGTTGTAGTCCGTCCTCCAGAGGGCGATGCTCCTGGAGGTCGCTTCAAGGTCCAGCCTCCTGCCACCGCTGGCGCAGTTATCGATGAGTATTCCGGGGAACTGCTCCAGAAGGTAGTCCCAGAACTTGTAGAGACCTTCAATGTAGCGTATCTCGCAGATACCGCTCCTTCCGGGCTCGTCATTGCTTAGCCAGAACCATTCGGGATCTATGTTGAAGTCTTGCCTGTAATAGTCTATCCTGTTCTCCCTGAGGATGCCGGCAATCTTTTCCCTCAGCCATTTGTTCGCGTCTTCGTTCCCAAGGTTGAAGAGGAAAGAGTCCTGCCTGTCAGGGCCTCCGGGTTTTACCGGAACCACTTTCCCACCGCCTGCCTGAAGCAAGAATTCCGGATGTTCGTTGGCCCAGTAGGAGTCCTTCACGACACGTTCAGGTTCGAACCAGACCATGAATCTGCAACCGGCGTCATGGGCAGCATCAGCAATGTCTCCAAGACCGTTCGGGAACCTTGACTTGTCAGGGACCCAGTTTCCGACGGCATTCGCCCAGTTGTAGCCATTCTTGTAGTCCGAGGCTTTGTCGTACCATCCTGCATCCAGCCAGAACACTTCCGGAAGGAGATGGAACTGCTCGTACCGATGGATCAGGGCAACCCCATATTCGGCAGTCATGCATGTGTATTCATTGCAGGGGAAAGGATCTCCGTAATTGAAGCTCGAGCAGATCGGAGGTTCGATGGGACTTCCGTCGGCTGAACGTGGAAAGTGGTGACGAAGGATGAACCTGCGCAGGATGTTCTGTCCATCCATCCTGTCTTCTCCTTGCCAGGGGATCATTGCGGTGAGGGGAGTGCGGATTTCCTCGCCCGGACGCAGGAAGGCATCCAGGGTCTTCAAGCCGGTGGAGACCCTGAACCTGTTCTCTTCAGGCCTGGTGATTTCTGCCTTCCAGGATCCGGACCATCCGATGGCGAACACCATCCCTCCGGTAGGAGTCTTGACGTTGAAATAAGGGAAACTCCTGGAAGAAGACCTTCCTAGCCAGGGAGTCATGGTGAGTGTGTCCCCAAGTGAATATTCCTTGGTCATGGCCATGAAATCTTCTTTGGAGGCATCGCTTCCTTTGGCGTAGAACAGGTCCCATTTCCCGTCTCCGGACGATGCTAGATCAATGTCAACGGCCTTTACGTCACTGATCCTTCCGCTGTCTTCCCCAGACAGGTTGCGGAAGTAAAGCACCCATTCCATCGCGTTGAAGTCGGTGAATCCCGAGACTTTGCATTCAACCTGAAGGCCCTGGGGCTTTTCGGTCCAGATGAAAGACCTGGTTATCTTTCCATCCTTGTCAGTGATGGCCTTTGTCTTTGAGAATTTCCATTTCTTCAGGAACGTGTCGGAATGCCTGCCATCGTAGGAGAAAGAGAAAGGCGGTGCCGTGCTTCCGGAGAAATGCTTCTCAATCCAGCTCGAGCAGGCTTGTTCCTTCGGTGTCATCTTCATTGTTTGGCGGGCAGTCATCATCTGGCTCGCAAGCAGGAGCAGGCATGATGCCAGGATCAGTGTCTTTTTCATTTCGCTTTGTATTTTATAAGCAATGAGCTTTTAGGTTTTTCCAGTCTTAGTACGAGTCCTTCTGAGAGTTCCTTCCCTGACTTCAGGAACTGCCTCCCGGAGTCCTTGTCCGTAAGGATGTATTCCCTGGCGGGATCCAGACCTCCAAGGCGGGCCATGCATTCATCCTGTTTTGATTCTTCTCTCCGGAAAGCGACAACGATTCCGCTTCCGTCGGAGGGCCTGTGCATCTGGTAGGCGAGCCAGACGTCATGGCCGGTAAGGTCTCCGTCTCCGGTCAGGGGATAGTAGTCTTCGAAGAAATAATCCCTTATGGACCTGTATTCAGCAATCCTGTCCTGCATCTCGATTATCGAATTACCTGATTCTGTTATCTTCCAGTTGAAGATCAGGGTAGATGACAGGCTGGACCTGAAGGAGTACTGGTCGGGCAGAAGGATGCCGGTACCGTGTACCGGAAGGAAATAGTTCAGGCCATAGGTGTGGCATTGGTAGCCGTCCGGATCATCGTAGTGGTAGTAGTCGCTTCTCCAGAGAGGGAAGCTGCGGCTGATTGTTTCCCAGTCCAGGCGTTTGCCTCCGGAAGCGCAGTTGTCTATCACCATTTCAGGGAAGCGGTCGAGGAGATAGTCCCAGAACCGGTACAGATTCTCTATGTGTCGTATCTCTTTCATCCCTTTCCTTCCGGGAGCGTCGTTCTCTTCCCAGTAGGGTGCGGGCTTTATGTTGCAGTCCTGCCTGTAGTAATCTATGCCGTTCTTCTCTATCAGGTCGCCGTAGTACTTGCAGAGCCAGTCGCAGGCTTCGTCGTTCCCGAGGTCGAAAAGAAGCCAGGTGGATTCTTCTGATCCTTCTTCCTGTTTGCAGTCAAGCATCCATTCACTATGCTCTTCTGCCCATTGCGTACCTTTCACAACCCTCTCAGGTTCGAACCATAGCATGAATTTGGCGCCTGCTTCGTGTGCGGCGTCCGAAACAGCTTTCATCCCATTCGGGAACCTTTCTGCGTCAACGGTCCAGTTGCCTGTCGTCGAAGCCCAGTTCCTTCCATGTTCATAGTCGGATGCGCCGGTGTGCCACCCGGCATCCATCCAGAAGATGTCGGGATTGAGGCCGAACTGCCGGTAACGGTTGATCATTGCCACGGCCCATTCAGAAGTGATGCATGAATATTCACTGAACGGTTGCGGATCGCGGTAGTTGAATCCGCTGCTCAGGAGTTCCTTGACCACCTTGCCATTTACCTTCCTGTAACGATGATCCAAGAGGAAGCGGCGGAACCTGTTGTGCCCCTCCATCTGACTGCCTGTCCAGAACATGAAAGCGACGGAAGGCCCTCGGATCTCTTCTCCCGGTTCAAGGTAGAGATCCATGTTTTTCAGGCCGGCGGTCACTTTGATAGTCTTGTTCCCTGATGCCTCGAAGGAAGAGTACCAAGTCCCGCTCCAGCCGATAGCCATCATTATTCCCTGTCCTGATGAGGGAGATTCCATACTATAGAAAGGGAACGCTTCGCTGGATGACCTTCCGCCTGTCGGCTCGAAATACACTGGTCCGTCATCGCCAAGTACTTTCGTCCTTGGGGCATAGTCTGCCCTGGAGATCTTGTTGCCTTCTGCGTAGTGGAGTGAAACCGGACCTGCAGCGGGGAATGTGAAGTCGATGTCCGCGACTTTAAGACCTGAAATCTGACCTGTCTTTCCGGAGCCGTCATTGCGGAAACGTACGGTCCATTCTCCTAACCGGCTTCCGGGGTAGAATGAAACGTCGCAGATGACGGAAAGACCGCCGCTGCTCCAGGAGTAGCGGGTCGAATTCTTGCCTGGGCCCTCTACATCAAGTCTCTCGCGTTTGAACTGCCATCTCCTTATGAATGTGCCTGATGGCTTTCCGTCAAGGATGAATGAAAATGGAGGCACCTTCGTCTGGGAGAACCTGGAATCTACCCATCTGGCGATGTCTGTCCCGTCTCCTTCGGCTTTCACCGTCTGCTGCGACCATGCTTGGCTGGCTTGCATGAAACAGAGAACTGCAACCAGCCATAGTTGGATAATCTTGTGACGCATTTCTTTATAGTCCGAGCCTTTTTTCCAAGGCTTCAATCACGATGTGGATTACCTTGATGTGGATTTCCTGTATCCTGTCCGAATGTGGTGCGTCGGGAGCCATGATGGCGGCATCAGCTCTCATGGCAAGGTCCCGGCCTTTCCTGGAAGTGAGCACCACTACTTTCATCCCTGCCTCCTTGGCGGCATCGACAGCCTTAAGGATGTTAACGGAAGACCCGCTTGTCGTTATGGCAAGGAGCACGTCTCCTTCCTTTCCAAATGCCTCGACCCATCTTGAAAAGATCTCTTCGAATGAGAAATCATTGCCGACGCATGAATAATATGCCGGGTCATTTATGGCCATCGCAGGAAGGGGCCTCCTGTCATTCCTGAAACGGCCGGTCAGTTCTTCTGCGAAATGGGTGGCATCACAGAGGGATCCTCCGTTGCCGCAGCTGATTATCTTTCCTCCGCTGGATAGGGATTCTGCCATTATATCGACTATCCTTTCCATAGAAGGGACTGTGGCAGGGTCTGAGAGAAAGGCGGCGAGCTCTTCCTGAGCAGCAGCCAGGCTGCTTTCGATTATTCCTTTTGTCATGAAGCGGTCGGTTTATCAGATGTCGGCGGCTATGGAAAGCGCCGCATAGTCTCCTATCAATTCTCCCAGTGCAGCCGGGACTATCTTGCAGACTTTTCCTGCAAGAGGCAGGGCCTCTTCCTTGATCACATCTTCAATGGTGGATTTGAAGAAATCCTCGTTCCTGGCGTAGATGCTTCCTATCACTATCACCTCAGGATTGAGGATGTCTATCACTATAGCAAGTCCAATCCCGAGATGCCTGGCAGAAACCTCATAGATCCGTCTGGCCAGAGGGTCTCCCGCCCTTGCCGCTTCTGCGACAATCCTGGCAGTGACTTGGCTGGTATCTCCTCCAGGGCACCAAGCGACGCTCTCTCCCATCTGGAGCCTTTCCTTGATCATTGCCTGGGCTAGCTGCCTTATTCCACCTCCGCTGCAGAACCCCTCGAAAGAACCCGCCTTACCGTATCCAACCGGGCCGAAATTCTCAAGACGGATGTGCCCAAGTTCACCGGCATTGTCATTCGTTCCGGTGTAGAGTCTCCCATCCAAGATCAATCCGGCTCCCAGTCCTGTCCCGAAGGTCATGAAGACCATGTTCCTGCTTCCTTTTCCGGCGCCGAACTTCCATTCTGCAAGTGCGCAGGCATTGGCGTCATTGTGAACAGCTGTCCTGGCTCCGAACTCTTCGGAAATGATCTTCACTATCGGAATATTATCCCATCCGGGAAGGTTGGGAGGTGACATTATGACCCCTCTCCGGCTGTCCAGGGGACCTCCGCAGCTGATCCCGATGGCATGGATTTCATTGTTGGAGATTCCGTTCCTGTCCAGGACCAGCCTGATGTGGGACTTGATGTTGCTTATCGTTTCATCTACATCGGTGGTAGGAAAACAGTCCTTGTCCTTCAGTTGAAGCATCTCTCCTTCCTTTGAGAGACCAAGTGTCACAGCGCATTTGGTACCGCCTATGTCAACACCTACAAGTATTCTTCCGTCCATTTTGTACAAATAATCAGAGTTCAACAATCTTGCTCTTCTTGAGCAGCTTGCCATATTCCTTGAGATTGAATGGCGCCTTTCCGTAAAGATAGTGGTTTTCAAGCTTTTCTCCGTCCTTTCCGGTGTAAGAAATCTTGAACATTCCCTGACCTTCCCTTTCCGGGATGCCTGTAATGACAGTCTTGCCGTTGGGTGCGACTTCATACTTGCCTTTGAAGACTACCTTGCCGCTAGCGACGTCACTTACGCTGACTTCTCCGCTGACGGCTTTCCTGGTGTCGTTCACTACGACGAGGGGGTAGGAACCTCCCTCAGGGTCGTTCATCAATGCGCAGACATCCTTCTGTGCATTCCTGATGAAGTAGTAGGCCATCTTGGGGCTGTTGTACCAGTCCACTATGGCGTCTGAGATGAGGGGCCAGCCGTCCCTGATGTTCCACCAGAGCATGCCTGTGTTCGGAGTGAACTTGTGTCCCCTGAATTTCTCAATGAAGTACTTCATGGCCTCTGCCTGCACGCTTTGGGAGGCGAAGATGAAGTCTTCCAAGTCAGAAGGGACTTCCCCGAAGAGAAGGCGTACCTGGTTGATCATTAGGTTGTTCCTGTCGGGAGTGTAGCCTTGCTCCTTGAATATCCTGACAGCTTTGGTGAGCCAGTCTTCCTTCCATGTGAAATTCTTGGAATCCGTCCACGGATAGACCGATCCTGCGGGGAACATCTTCTTCAGGCTTTCAAGGTTCGGCATGCCATGGTAACCGATTTCGCTGACGAAGATGGCGGTGGCTTCAGTGTAGAACGGCGCCTTGTAATAGCCTCTTGGGCCCCAGAGATGCTGCTCCGGGAGTTCGGAAGGATTGCGGGTCTTGATCGCTTCCTCGCTCCAGTAGGGGGATGAAGGAAGATATGGCCTGGTCGGATCGGTTTCATAAAGGACTGAAGGAATGGTGTTCCTTGATACCGCGTCCTTGTTGGGATCGAGCTTGAAATTGGCAAGTGACCAGGCTGCCAGAGCATCGTCATCCTCATTGTTGCCTGACCAAAGGGCAATCGAAGGATGCGAACGGAGTTTGACTACTACTGAACGGACTTCTTCGGCGATTGCGTCCTGGAATGCGGGATCCTGGGGATAGAATGTGCATCCCATGGCGAAATCCTGCCAGACCATGATGCCTTCCTCGTCGCAGAGGTCGAAGAAGGCGTGGTCTTCGTAGACGTTTCCGCCCCAGCACCTGAGCATGTTGCAGTTAAGGTCCTTTGCTATGGCGAAAGCTTTCTCCAGATGTTGCGGGTCCCTGCTGTGGAGGGCATCCATCGGTGTCCAGTTGCTGCCATGGATGTAGATCTTTTCCCCATTTACCATGAAGCAGAACCTTCCGGGATTGTCCTTCGTGTTAGTGGGAGTAAGGTCCAGCGCAATGGTCCTGATTCCGATCCTTTTGGTACATGAATCCACTTCCTTGCCGGAACCATCCAGGATCCTGAAAGTGGCATCGTAGAGTGAAGGGTCGCCGTAGCCTCTGGGCCACCAGAACTCCACGTCTTCCATGTTCAGCGTGATCCTTGCAGCATGGGTGAATATCTTGCCGGCGGCCTTGGCCTTGACCTTTCCGTCCTTGCTGATGGTCGCCTCTGCGGTAAACTCGCCGTTCTGGTACTTTATCGGAAGAGTAACGGTGTAGTCGAAATAGATGGATGCTTTCTTTGACTCCAGGTCCATGGAATTGGTAAACCAGTGGGCATCGACGATATGAACCGGAGGCCTGACTTCAACCGACACGCTTTTCCATAACCCTGCGCTTACAAGGCGGGGCATGATGTCCCATCCATAGGTGTGGGGAGCCCTTCTGGCGAAAACGGACTCGATCTGTGCGAAATTGTAGCTTATCGTCGGCGGTATCGATTTCCTGCCTTCCAGGACTGATGACCTTATGTACACTTCCAGCAGGTTGTCCCCTCCGGGTGCGGCGATGGCGCCTGATGCATCGAATTCGTGTTCGATCAGCATGTTTGCAGAGCTGCCTATGTGTATTCCGTTGAGGTAGATGTCTGCGAAGCAGTCAATCCCGCCGAACCGGAGGGAAATGTCGTCTTCCTTGGAGTAGGCGGGACTGGTGAAATGTCTGCTGTATCTCCATTGGTAACCTTCATAGGGGCGGAGGAGATAGACGTTGCTCCCTATTTCCGGCTGGTCGATCAGTCCGGCTGCGAGAAGATCCAGCTCTACGTTCCCTGGCACAGTTGCATCTATGGACTTAAAAGCCAATCCTTCCATCCCTTCAGGGGAAGTAATGGCCCTCCTGCCCTGTTCCCAATAGTCAAGTTTCCATCTGCCGTCCAGGGACAGGCTTGCTGCATTTGTGACATGTAAGGACACAAGGAGGGTGGCGGCTAGACAGAAAAGTCTTGGATGAGTTTTTCTCATATTCATGAATACGTTAATTTGCTTTGCTCACCCTTCTGATTACAGGGATAAGGATTACCATGAACAGCCAGACAAGAGTCATCGCCACTACTGCGGAACCCTGGCTGCCGAATGAGTCAGTGATGATTCCAAGTATCGGAGGGATGATCCCGCCTCCGCAGACCCCGACAATGAGGAGGGCGGACACTTCATTGGTCTTTTCAGGAACCCTCTGCATCGACAATGAGAAGACTATGGCGAAAAGGTTCGAGTAGCCGAGTCCGAAGAGTGCAACCAGGATGAGGATCGGAATGAGGCCTTGGGTGAAGATTAGCCCGAAGAGGCTGGCAAGCGCAAGGAAAACGCTGGCAGTGAAGAATTTCCTGGCTGAATACCTCATCAGGATCAGTCCGCCGAGGAAAGCTCCTACCGTCCTTGCGAGGAAATAGACACTGTTGCCCATGCCTGCTTTTTCCAAAGGGAGACCGCATCTTTCCTGCAGGAGCTTGGGGAAGGTGACTCCCATGCCTACGTCAACTCCGACTAGTACCAGGATCCCGATGAAAAACAAGACTATGTACTTATCCTTGAGAAGGGAGAATGTCCTTCCGAAAGTGATTTCCGATTTTTCGATAAGCTGTTCCTTGATGGGGGAGAGTGCCAGCCATACCATTGCAAGGATAGTTACTCCGGCATAGACAGGGAAGACCATCTTCCATCCGAAGATCCCTCCTGCGAACAGTGCGGTAAGGATCGGGCCAAGGAAGGAGCTTATGGCCTTTATGAACTGCCCGAGGGTCATCGTCCCTGTAAGCTTTTCTGCTGAGACAACGTTGGTAACCAATGGATTGAGGGCGACCTGGAGGATAGTGTTGCCGATTCCCAGCATAGTGAATGCTATCAGGATGAAGGTGAAGTCGTACTTCAAGACCGGGACCAGCATTGCCAGGGCAGTGAGAGCGAAGCTCAGGAGTACGGTCTTTTTCCTACCTATCCTGTTCATGAGCATCCCGGTTGGAATCGAGAGGATCAGGAACCACAGGAAGCATGACAGCGAGATCAATCCGGCGACCTTGTCATCCATCCCTGCGAAATCCGCCTTCACATAGCTGGTCGCTACTCCCACTATGTCCACGAAGCCCATGATAAAGAATCCGAACATCACGGGAAGGATGGCTTGGTTAAATTTCGATTGTTTCATTTCGTTTACCCCAAAAATCAGACTTGATATATAAGTTAATCGGTTAAATATACGTTTTTTTTACTTTTCCAGCAAATTATTTTATTTCTGATACCTTTATTATAATTATATTTGTTGCATGAAGAAAGTTTCCATGCAAGACATAGCCGACAGGGTTGGGGTGTCCAGGTGTGCTGTTTCTCTTGTCCTCAGCGGAAAGGCCAAGTCAACCAGGATTTCAGAAGGTCTGAGACGTAAGATAATCGACACGGCCGCTGAAATGAATTACACTCCCAATGAGCTTGCCAGGGGACTCAGGACAGGTCAGACCAAGACGATCGGAGTTATAGTTGCGGATATCTCCAACGAGTTTTTCGGTGAACTCGTCTATCATATCCAGAGACGCGCCATGGCCTATGACTATTCTGTCATCATAACCAACTCCAATGAGGACCCGGATGCGATGCTACGAGAGATCCACCTTCTGGTCAATCGTCAGGTTGATGGGATCATTATGGTTCCTACAAACAATTCACTTCACGTAGCTAACCACATAGTTTCCTTGAGCATTCCCTTCGTCCAGGTGGACCGTTTCCTTCCTGGAGTCGATGCCAGTTATGTGATCCTTGACAATTTCGATGCTTCTTCCCAGCTGACGGAAAAACTCTACCGCCAGGGATGCCGTAGGATTGCCATGGTCCGTCATGAGACAAGTGCCTTGAACGGAAGGCTTGAAGGGTATGTCCAGGTCATGGAAGAACATGGAATCTACGATTCCTGTCTTGTGAAAAACATCGACTATTCATCCGAAGCGGACGATGTCCGCAGTGCGATCGACGAACTCTTCAAGGAAGAAGTCTCCATAGATGCCCTCATTTTTCAGTCCCATGAGCTTTTCCTTCTGGGTATCAGTTACATCCGTACTGCCGGGATTGACTTCAAGAATCGCATAAAGATAGCAACCTTCGACAAGATCGAGGCCTTTGCATTGGTGGATTTCCCTTTGACATATGTGGAGCAGCCGATAGGTGAAATAGGTAGGGAAGTGGTTGACATCCTCCTAAGCCAGATCAAGGGGTCGAATGAAATCACCCAGAAAGTTTTCAAAGGTTCCATAAATGAAATCTAATTTTCAACCCAAGCACATCACTTTCTATTTTTTTCTAAAAAGTTAACCGATTAATCAAAATTCTTTATATATTTGTCTATATATGATTGCTTTTTACTTATGGGAAATAAGTTAATCGATTAATTACGTAATTATTGCTATTTGTTATAATAATCACAACCGCGTATGGAAAAATTGCTTAGATCCTTGTTCGCCTTTTTACTGATGGCGATTCTGCTACCAGGGACACTTTCCCCGGCCACTGCAGCTCCACAGCCGACTCTGACTGTGAGAGGCGTAGTCGTGGACTCGGATAATGTTCCGGTAGTCGGCGCCTACATCGTTGAAAAAGGTACGGAAAATGGAACGATGGCTGATTCGAACGGTCAGTTCATCATCAACGTCAAAGACGGTGCCTCTCTCGAGGTCTCTTGCATGGGTTATGTCACGCAGACGGTTGCTGCTGCAGCCAATGTCCGTGTGGTGCTTTCGCAAGACAACCTTTTCCTTGATGAGACAGTCGTCGTCGGTTATGGTACGAAGAGAGTTGCTACGATCACCGGAAGCGTGGCGCAGGTCAACTCCGACAAACTGAACACTGCCCCGGTGACAAACACCACGCATACCTTGGCCGGCCAGCTTCCTGGCTTGGTCTCAAAACAGGTTTCCGGACTTCCTGGCCAGGACAATGCTTCCTTGAACATCAGGGGATTCGGAAGCCCTCTGGTGATTGTCGATGGCGTCGAGGGGAATATCGAGACCCTTGATCCTGGACAGATCGAGAGCATTTCAATCTTGAAGGATGGTAGCGGTTCCATCTATGGAGCCCGTGCTGGAAACGGTGTCATCCTAGTTACCACCAAGACAGGTTCCAACCAGAAACCTACCGTTACCCTGAACTCATCCCTTACCCTGCAAGGCAACACAGTCACTACCCGCCCGGCAGACTCATTCCAGCGTGCCCTTTACCAGAATGATGTCTATATGAACGCCGGTGGTGTAGAAAGCCGCAAGCCCTATTTGGACGAAGAACTTGAACTTTTCAAGCTTGGTACGAATCCGGAGTACATGAACACAGATTGGTATGATGCTGTCGTCCGCAAGTATTCTCCACAGCAGAACCACAATCTGTCCGTTTCCGGAGGTACAGACAAGAGCAAATACTACGGTTATTTCGGCTACAACCGCCAGGAATTGCAATTCAAGCCCAACAGTGGCCATTACGACAAGTACAATTTCCAGGTGAACTTCTCCACCAAGGTTTCAGACAGGCTCAATGTCGGAATGAACATCCAGTACATGATGAACGATAAAGACTATCCGAGTGGTGGAGACCTTTACCAGGACGGGACGAATTTCTGGCAGGGGATCATCTATTCGGCCGACCCTCGTTATCCTCTCTATCTGCCTGACAGGACTAAGTTCTCGTATGCCAACATGCAGAACGGATCTCCGATCTGGGCTGTCAACATCGACAATTCCGGCTACTATCGCCTTCAGATGAACAATGTCAAGTTCAATGGTTTCGCTGAATATGACATCAAGCCGGTCGAGGGCTTGAAGGCCAAGGCAAATGTCATCTACATCTACAACAGCAGTTTCTTGAAGTGGATGCATAAGAGGGGCTCTTTCTACACATATGAACCTGGCGCAGACCTTTATTCTTTCGCAGGACAGTCCGTCGAGCCAAGCGCCCTTCGGGAAGACCATGGAATGGGAACCAACATCGTACAGCAGTATTCACTGAATTACAACCGTGATTTCAACGGACATAACATCAGTGCTCTGGCAATGTTCGAATCGACGCTAAACCATAACAAGAACTTCTGGACCAAAGTCCAGAATTTCCAGACTACCATCATTGAAGAAATGGTTGCAGGTGAGGCGGAAACAGCTACCAATGGTTCCGGAAGCAGCAACTACGGCAGGACCTCGGTCATCGGCCGTCTGGATTACAACTATCGCGACCGCTACATGGTTGAAGCGACCGTCAGAGGTGATGCTTCGTCGCGATTCGCCAGGAAGTACCAGTGGGGATGGTTCCCGAGCATATCCGCAGGTTGGAACATTGCCCGTGAAAACTTCATGTCCGGAGCAGGTTGGGTTGACAACCTTAAGCTGAGGGCCAGCATGGGTATGTCGGGATATGATTCCGTGGCAGACTTCAACTACCTGACAGGTTACTCCTATGATTCTCCTTATACATTCGGGACAGAAACCGTCATGGGCCTAGCTCCTACCGGCCTGGCCAACGAACTCCTTACCTGGGAGAAGATGACCATCTATAATGTAGGTGTCGACTGGTCATTCTTCGGCCGCAAGTTGTATGGAGAACTGGATGTTTTCCAGCGCAACCGTGATGGTATCCCCGGCTACCGTTCAGCTTCGCTTCCGAACACATTCGGGGCAAGCCTTCCCCAGGAGAACCTGAACTCCATCCGCGGCCGCGGCTTCGAACTCAGGGTCGGAACCGCAGGAACTGCAGGTGATTTTACCTATGACATGAGTGCCAACATCTCATGGAACCGTTCCAAGTGGACCAAGTACGACCAGGCTGAAGAGACCGATCCTGACCGTGCCAGGCTTTATACAGTCAAAGGAAAGTGGACGGATCGCCAGCTTGGCTACAAGTCCGATGGTTTGTTCGAGGACCAGAACGCGATCGACACTTGGGGAGTTACTGTCGATGACCTTAACAACGACAACTCTACCTATGCTCCTGGAGATGTCCGTCTGGTGGATACCAATGACGATGGCGTGATCAACTGGAAGGACCAGGTAGAGATAGGCAAGGGAGGAACTCCTCACTGGATGACCGGATTCAACTTTGCTTTCGGATGGAAAGGATTCGACCTCTCCATGTTGTTCCAGGGAGCTTGGGGCTACACTCTTGCGGTTTCCTACGACAGCAACACCGCAACCTACTGCGACCTTTATTATGATTCCGTCCACAATGCCGATCCCAATGCCGTAGTTTCCCGTCCCAATGGCGCGGCAACCAACTGGTGGGCATCCGATTTCATGTACAGGGATGTGGCTTATCTCCGTCTTAAGAACGCGTCATTCGGTTACAGCCTTCCTTCTTCGCTTCTCCGCAATGTCGGAATCCAGAAGTGCAGGCTCTATGTTGCAGGAATGAACCTGTTCACTCTCAGCACCGTCTCCAAGTACGGTGTCGATCCAGAGGCGGGACGGACCGTTGGCTATGCTTACCCTCAGCAATACACGATGAGTGTTGGTTTGAACATTGTTTTCTAATATTGGGCATAAAGATGAAAAAGATAATATACAGTTTCTTACTGACCGCAGTGACGGTCATGTCGGCAGCTTCCTGCTCGGAGATCCTAGAGCAGACTCCTACCAACAGGTACACTGATGCGCAGGTGTGGCAGGATGCTTTCCTTATCGACAGCCATCTGGCTGACCTCTATGCCATGAGTGCTTTCATGATCAACGATGCAGTGGCTACGTACGGAAACTCTCCGGTCAATGTCGATTTCTCATCGTCAGCCAACTGGAACTAT
Source organism: uncultured Bacteroidia bacterium (assembly GCA_902795735.1). Classification (GTDB taxonomy): domain Bacteria; phylum Bacteroidota; class Bacteroidia; order Bacteroidales; family UBA932; genus Cryptobacteroides. The sequence goes on along the minus strand of CADBMD010000084.1, from coordinate 11,188 downwards.
AACCTTGGCGTTTCTGCAGAAGGTGAAGGTGCAATCCATCCGATAACCCTCGGAAACCAGTGCAAGTACAGCGGGCGTGGAGCGCAGACCAATTATAATGGAATCAAGATGTACGGATTCCAGACCAATGGTTCTACCATGCGTTGGTGGAGCAATGGTTACTATCTCAACCGCCAGCTGAACCATTTCATCGAGCATATTGATGATTCACCTGTCAGCAATGCCCTTGTCAGGAAGAGTGAGGCTCGTTTCCTGAGGGCGTTCAATTATTTTGCTATGGTAAAGCGCTATGGTGGAGTACCTCTGATCAAGACCGAAACTCCGATTGATGCGGATGATGCCGAGATGTATCCTGCACGAGCCACTGAGCAGGAATGCTATGACTTCATCATAGATGAGTTGCTCGACATCGCCGATCTGCTTGAGGAAAAACCCGAAGCAGGAAGAGCAGGAAAGGGTGCTGCCCTTGCCCTTCTCAGCAGGGTTGCCCTTTATGCCGGAAGTATCCAGAAATATGGTACCGTAGCCCTTGGAGGACTGAACGGTATTCCCGCCGGCACATCCCGCAATTACTTCCAGATTTCGGCGGATGCAGCCAAGAGGGTAATGACAGAGTGCGGTTATTCTCTCTATCGCGGAGCTGCAGGGCAGAGCAAGGTCGATGTCCTTCGTGACATATTCCTTGTAAAAGACAATCCTGAGGCTATCATGGTCAAGCGTCATCAGGGAGCTGGTGGAACCCAGTACCGTTGGTCTTGGGACATTTGCAATTCTCCTAAGCCCAATGCTTGGTCTGTCGGTGAATATTGCCTCCCTTACTACGACTTCGTTGAAGAGTTCGAGTACGCGGATGGAAGGAGTGGCAAGATCGATCGCGAGGAACTCGAATCGAAGAGCTGGACGATGGAAGAACTGATCGGTTCCAGGGATCCAAGGCTTGAAGCCTGGCTGTGGACCAATGGCTCCAAGTGGCCGGGAGCTATCGGTGGCGCCGTGTTCGGAGATAATACCATCAGCATGTACAACGGTATCCGTCTCGCGGACGGGAGTGTGTTCCATAATGTCACGACTCCTGCATATGAAGGTGTGATGTGCTATGGAGACCAGATGAACGAGTTCCGCGACCAGGGCAATCTGCACACCGGATTCGGAGTCCGCAAATATCTTGATCCGGAAGCTGATAACATGACATGGTTCATCTACTCCACGACCGATTACCAGATATTCCGTTATGCAGAGGTGCTCTTGAACTATGCCGAAGCTCAGATGGAGCTTGGCAATGCCAGCGAAGCCCTTCAGGCCGTCAACCAGATCCGCGACCGTGCGGGAGTGGCTCCTTTGTCAAGCATCGATATTGATGCGGTCCGTCATGAGCGTAACATCGAACTCTGCTTCGAGGACCACAATTACTGGGACCTGAGGCGCTGGAGAATAGCTGAAAAGGAACTCAACGGTCCTCACACTGGTTTGAACTATCTCCTTGACTGGGAATCATACAAGAATGGCGAACCTCGTTTCTACCTCGAAATAAAGGATCGTATCGACAGCAGGGTAATGGATCCGACCTTCCCTTCAAACAACTATTACATGCCGATCGGAAGCGGCACGATCGCCCTCAATCCCAACCTTGTTGAGAATCCGGGTTACTAACAGACAAACAGGTTATCATTAATCGTCATGAAAAGAACATTATCTGTAATTTCAATAGCGTTAGCCGCAGCTATGATGTCTTCCTGTACCGAGGACGGCCTTTTCGGAGGCAGCTCCGTGTCGGGAACCATCACTGAGGAGTACATAGATGGTTCCAATGCCTTGTATTGGGTAGATGGATCCAGTTTCGGTCTCTTCAAGGGATCTACTGTGAATGAAAAGTACACGATCTCTTCCGGAAGCATGACCAGGAAGGGCAAATTCAAGTCCGAAGGCGGGGAATCGAAGGGATCCTCCGTCGAAGGAACGGTAGCTGTCTATCCTTATGATCCTTCTGCTTCTGTGTCCATGGTAGAGGGAGTCGCTACCATCACTACGACTGTCCCGTCCTCCCAGACCTTCTCCAAGGCGGGAGTATATGATGCCGGAGTCTGTCCTTTGATCAGCATATCTGACAAGAAGACCGATGACCTGGATTTCATAGCTCCCATGGGTGGTATTTCGGTCAAGTTGACTGGAGAAGTCGCAATCACCAGGGTCGAGGTGACAGCCAAGGCCGGAGAAATCATAAATGGCCAGATGACTGTGATTGCTGACAAGGATGGTGTCAAGTCTGTTGAGATGAAAGGTGGGTCTTCCACCAATGTCCTGGACTGCAGCCAAGGAATCCAGCTGACCCAGGTTGCCAAGGATTTCGTTTTCTTCGTTCCTTACCAGACCTACGAGGAAGGTTTCCTTGTCAAGGTGACTTCTTCGGATGGCAACATCAACATTATCGATGTAGATGGACCGAAGAAGATCAACAAAGCCCGCGTCCTGAATGTCTCACGCCAGCAGTTCGTGATATATTCCGACCTGAATGCGGGAAGCGCCGAAAGGGCGAATTGCTATATGGTAACTTCCGGCGGCGGCTATTACTTCGACGCGACTGTCAAGGGGAATGGCACCTCCGGAATCCACCAGACCTTCAAGGATAAGAACGCTACGCTTTCACCTGCCGGAGCAAAGCTGCTGTGGGAAGAAGTCAATGGCCTTGTGACCGGAGTCTCCTACGAAAGCGGTAAGATCTACTTCGCATGTTCGGGAAAGGACGGAAACGCCCTTATCGGAGCAACTGATGCTGATGGCAACGTGATTTGGAGCTGGCACATATGGAGCACTTCCGCTCCTGCAGACCTTGACCTTGGAGAATGGACATTCATGGACAGGAACCTTGGTGCGAAATCCACCGATGATCCGGGTCTGTACTATCAGTGGGGAAGGAAAGATCCTTTCTCTGCAATCATCAACTTCGACAGTGGCAGGGGACCCGGCAAGTACCATCCGGTAGAAGGGGGCCCCGGTGACGACGAAGCAGTGAAGAACACTGTTGAATACTCGGTTTCACATCCGGAAACCTACATCCGTTCATCCAGCCGTAACAATGACTGGCTGCTCGAGGCCCCTCAGAGATATCTATGGGGTGTCAGTTTCGCCGACCAGAGTCTTGTCGCCCACTCTTCGATCAAGACGATCTATGATCCATGCCCGGCCGGTTATTCGGTCAGTACAGCAGTGGCTTATGCTTCAGGCTTGAGTGCCGGAGCGGAAAACAAGGGCTCTTATGTCACTCTCTATGGCGGACAGCTCAAGATTCCGGCAGGTGGATTCATCTACACCGGAGGTTACGGGTGGTATGGCCAGGGTATCTTCGCCGGTGTCTGGTCTTGCTCCACATCCTGGGGCAATGTCGAAAATGCATTCAGGCTCCTCAGTACAAACGATGCCTATGACAACTACGACAGAGCTACGGGTCATCCGGTTCGTTGCATAAGATTATCTAAATAATGGTTTAAAAATGAGAACTGGGGGTTGGATATCTATCCGGCCCCCAGTAATGTTGATTTATGAGAAAGGGGGTTTTCTTATTATTAGTGACTTGTGTCTTGCTTTATTGCGCATCCTGCCGTAACGGGAAGGAAGATGAACCTCAGAAGGAGCAGAAAACTGAATATGCTTTGGATGTCTATTGGGATGATGCTTTCTCAGGCAAGCTGGGGATCCATGTCGGACCGTCAAAGTCGGGAGAGTTTCTGATGTACTTGGCCGGACAGCCATTGTTCGTTACCGGTGTCAATTGTTACAACCTCTTCGTGCAGTGCCATGAAGCTGACAACATGGGTACTTCCGAAATGGAAGAGACGGTGAAGGTACTATCCAGGCAGAAGGTCCCTGTGGTTCGTTTCAGTTGCGGACCTTTCTATGCCCACCAGATGCATTTCTACACCGAGCAGAAGGCAAAGTACCTTGCCAACCTTGACAAGCTGGCATCCCTGTGCGACCAGAACCACATCCTGCTTATCCCATCATTCTTCTGGAATACGGCTTGCGTCCCTGAATATTGTGGTGAGGAACTTGGAGCCTGGGGCAATACTTCAAGCAAGACTTATGCGTTCATGCTCTCCTACACGGAGGACGTCGTCAACACCCTGAAAGGCCACAAATGCATTGCAGCCTGGGAGTTCGGCAATGAGTTCAACCTCGCCGCCGACATCGCAAGTGCCGGTTATCCTGACATAAAGGCTGCCTCTGTCGGTACGGCTTACAAAGGATTCGCCCAGAAAGTATCTTCACTGGATCCCCATGGGCGTATGGTTTGCAGTGGAAACAGTGTAATGCGCAACGCCCAGTGGAACCTTGCCAACAACGGGAGCTGGGCTGATGATTCTTTCAGGCAGTACGTGGATATTACTGGAGTGATGACCCCAGATCCGATGCTCGGAATGTCAGAGCATGTCTATGAAGAAAGCCGTAAGTTCTCCGACCTTGGCACGGTGAACAGGACATATCAGCTGATACATGCGAAGGAGGCCGCTACGTCTCTGGGAAAGGCGTATTATGTGGGAGAGTTCACCGGACCTAAGACAGCCCATGGAGATTCCATCTTGGTCAAGAAGCACTACACTGCTTATTATTCGCAGAGAGTCCAGCTATCCCTGATCTGGAACTATGCCTTGAGGGGAAACATCGAATGGAGTTTCAAGGAAGGGGATTATGATGACTTCGCTTTCAAGTACATGAGAGCCTACAATGAGCGGTTCAAATCAATAAAAGTCGATTGATATGAGAATAGGAAGTGTCGCAGCTATCTGTGCTGTAATTACCGGCATCTGTTCATGTGACAGGAACATCGTACCCGAAGGGTGGCTTTCTTCCTGGAATGAAATGTCCATCAATGACCGGCCAGTCAAGATAGTCCACCGTATCCCCGGCGACGGACCGGCATTCGGAGGGAATTATTTCACCTTCCTGCGTGACAGTTGCGGAGTCGGCGGGGCAATCTTGAATTATAGTGGCAAAGACTACCTGAAGGATGAAGGAGAATGGGCATTCTTCGTTGATGAAGTCAGAAGGGCAGAGGACGCCGGACTCAGGGTCTGGATCTACGACGAGGAGGGGTATCCCAGCCTGGGAGCAGGAGGAAGAGTGCTTGAAAAGGCCCCGGAGCTGGAAGCCAAGGAAATGGTTTTCGACAGTTCACTCCCCGAAGGACAACGTTATTATGTCCGCCCTTCCTATGAATATACACATGCTTGTAACAATTATGCTGCCTTGAGACGCTATCCGGACCCAGGGGACCCTAGGACGATGCAGGTTTTTACCGATGTGACCCACGAAGCAACCAGAAGGCACCTTGGGCCGGATATTTTCGGAAAGATAGAGTCTTTTTTTACGGATGAGCCTTCTTACATGGGCGTCAACCTGGGCCCGATTCCTGAAAAGGTCAGGAATACAGTGAGGGTACAGGATGAACCTGATCCCGGGAAAAAGCTTCTGCCCATGATTCCTTGGAGTGAAGGAATCGACAAAGACTATGCTGAGCGCTATGGAGAGGCACTTGATGTCCCTTCACTGTTCGGGGGCGATTCCGAGTCCGACAAGGTTGTGCGCCAAAGGTACTGGGAGCTTCTTGGAGAACGTTTCAGGAGCAATTACTGTGACTCTCTCCAGAAATGGTGTTCTGATGCCGGTACATTGAGTTCCGGCCATTTCCTGAGCGAGGAGCAGATTATCCGGCATACTCCTCTCTACGGGAATATGCTGCTGGTAGAAAGGGGACTCGACATCCCCGGCCTGGACATGCTTGACACGGATCCGGGCGCATGGAACACGGGGGATTGCTGGCTCATAGCCTCATTGCCTGAATCTGCTGCTTACATCGATGGAAAGCGACGGGTGATGAGTGAGATCAGCGACCACAACCAGGCCGTCCTCGGTGATGGACCTGCAACTGTCGAGGCCATGAAAGGAACAGCTGCATGCCATATGGCAGGAGGTGTTACCGATCTCAACCTTTACTATCCGACAGACTGCGGCGAGGCCTTCCCATACCGTAATCCTGCAGCATACAAGAGCTACAGCGAATTCGTGGCCAGGATCAATTCCATAGTCAGGACAGCTGAACCGGTAAAGAAAGCCCTGCTCTATTATCCTGCCTACGACCTTCAGAGGGAGTTCATTCCCGAAACCGAACCCCTCATGGATGAAAGGAACCAGAGTCCTACGATGCAGACGGTGATCGGTTCCACTTTCTCGACCGGACAGTCAATGGCCCAGGCCCAGATACCTTTCGTCCTGGCTGATTATCTTGCTTTGGAGAATGCCGAAGTCCAAGGAAACCTCCTGAAGATAGGGAATCATGGATTTGAATCGATTGTCATCCCGTCAGGGGTAACTCTTCCGGAGAAAACATCAGGCCTTCTTGAAAGGTTCCGTGCTGCCGGAGGGAAAGTGCTTGAGGCATCTCCGAAATGCACCGTCGATGAAATCATCCAGAAAGTCGATCCTGTAGAACGGATCAATCCAAGGAATCCACAGTGTGTATTCGGGAAGTTCGAGCGGGACGGAAGGTTTGTCTATCTCCTTCTGAATGCTTCCGACAAAGCCTATGAAGGCACTCTGACCCTTTCCCATGGGGAATCCGTCGTTGCAGTCCTTGATCCGGACACAGGGTCGGTTTCTACGGTTACCGCTCCTGTCGCCGATGGTATGGCCGGCCTTCCTGTAAAGCTTGCTCCGTTGCAGACATTGATTTTCGTAACCAGATAAACATCCATATCCATGAACATCAAGCATCTGATAGCAATACCGCTCGCTCTGTCCCTTTTCAGTGCGGCACAAGCCAAAGTCACTCTGCCTTCCGTGATCGGGGACAATATGGTACTTCAGCAAAAGACGGAAGCAGCGCTCTGGGGCAAGGCTTCTCCAGGCAGGAAGGTTACCGTTACTACATCCTGGGACGGAAATAAGGTTTCAGTCCAGGCAGATCCCCGTACCGGAAGCTGGTTGCTGAAGGTTCCTACCCCTGAAGCCGGAGGCCCTTACGAGATTACCATCAGCGACGGAGACAAGGTCACCCTCAGGAACGTACTGGTCGGTGAAGTCTGGTTCGCTTCCGGCCAGTCCAACATGGAGATGCCAGTGAAGGGATATCCTTCCCAGCCTGCGCTTGGAGGTACTGAAGCGATAACCAACGCAAAGCCTTCCCGCCAGATAAGGATCTGCAATGTCATCAAGCGCTCTTCCCTTTCAGTCCAGGAAGACCCGCAAGGAGCATGGGAACTCAATTCGCCCGGTGTGGTAGCCAACACCAGCGCGACAGCCTATTTCTTTGCAGATGTGCTCCAGGAGGCAATCGATGTTCCCGTCGGGATCATAGTCGCATCCTGGGGAGGCAGTACCATACAGGCTTGGATGGAACACGACCTTTTGAAAGAAAAGTTCCCGGAAGTCGATCTTGGCTCGGTTGAGGGTTCCCATCCCGTCCGGAATGAGTACACTGATGCCTGTCTCTTGTACAACGGAATGGTGGCACCGCTGGCACCTTACACCATCAAGGGGATGATCTGGTACCAGGGTGAGGCGAACAGGGAGCACCCGGACCAGTATGTACGCCTGCAGACTGAATATGTCAGGATGATGCGCGGTTTGTTCCAGGTCCCGGACGCAGCTTTCTACTATGTCCAGATCGCACCATGGCCTTACCATGACCCGGATAGTTTCGTTAGTGGCTATTTCTATGAAGGCCAGCAGAAATGCCTCGAGACTATTCCCCATAGCGGAATGGCCGTTACCTGCGACATCGGCGAATGGGGACCTATCCATCCTTCCCACAAAAGGGAAGTCGGACAGAGGCTTGCATGGCTTGCCATGCAGCATGACTATGGCTTTGATTCTATCTGTGCCGATGCACCGACATACGAGAGCGTCGAATTCAAGGACGGAAAAGCCTATGTTACATTCAAAGTCGATGACCTGATGCTTGCTTTCCTCGAAAAACCTTTCGAAGGTTTTGAGATAGCAGGGGAGGACCGGGTTTTCCACAAGGCAGAGGCCAAGATAGACTGGGACTATTACAAACGTGTGATAGTCCAGAGCCCAGAGGTCCCGGAGCCTGTTGCAGTCCGCTACTGCTTCAGGAACTGGTGCAAGGGAAGTCTCTACAATAACTATGGCATTCCGGCTGCACCCTTCCGCACGGATGACTGGTAGTGCATGAGAGCCATTTTCTTGTGTAAATCCATTGTTTTTCCTATATTTCGTTATTCAACGAAAACAATCAAATCTGATGGCAAGGAAATCCCTTATTCTGTTTGTCGCCTTCTTTGCGTTGCTCGCCTTTCAGTCATGCAGTGACAACGTCCAGCCTACGCAGGAGGCATTGTATGGATCTTTCGTGGAACCTCCGATGACTGCCAGGCCTTTCGTGCGCTGGTGGTGGAACGGAGCGAAGCTTTCAAAGGAGGAAATCTGCAGGGAACTTGATGTGATGAAGGAGGCCGGAATAGGTGGCGTCGAGATCAACACAATCCGTTTCCCCGGCGGCGACGACCTCGGTATCCCCTCATTGGACTACATGAGCCCGGAGTGGATCCAGATGGTCAAGGCAGCAATTGAGGCTGCAGAGGAAAGGGGAATGACCTGTGACATCATCGTCGGTTCGGGCTGGCCGTTCGGGGCGGAATTCCTTTCGCAGGATGAGAGGACGCAGCTGATGACCAAAACTTCAAGGATGGTCAGCGGACCTGCGGAAGTTACCTTCGAGGTTGCAGATTTCCTGAAGGAAGCGGAACCACAGGTAGGATTCAAGTATCCCGGCCAGGTAATGTCATTGTATTCAGTGACATTGGCCCCGACGAGGATGGATTCCTTCGCCCCCGGGGTGGATGTCCCGTTTGAGAAGGGAGCATCGACCGTCACGGTGAAGGTCCCTGAAGGGGAATATGTGCTCTATGCCCTCGTAAAGGTCACAGGCTTCCAGTCTGTCATCAACGGAGGTCCAGGTGCATCCGGCCCTGTTCTCAATCACTATGACAAGGACGCAGTGGAACATTTCATCCACAGGATGTCAGACAATCTTTTCCCGGCCATCAAGGACACTAAGGGCTTTCGTGCCCTTTTCTGCGACAGCATGGAACTGGAAGGGGCTAACTGGTGCGATGATTTCGTCGAAGAGTTTGTCAGGAGGAAGGGGTATGACATCACTCCCTACCTTCCGTTCATCCTCTACAAGGTCGGCCACATGGGCCATGCCCTGGCCGGTCAGGCCGAGACCGTACTTAAAGGCAGCGCCTCAGAGGATGTGGCGAGGGCTAGGTACGATTTCTTCACTTTCTGCATGGACCTGATGCAGGACCGTTTCCTGAAGACTTTCAATTCCTGGGCAGACTCCTGCGGCTTCGCTTCTCGCGTACAGGCCTACGGAAGGGAGTTCCATCCGATAGACGCCTCCATGGATGTGGCCATACCAGAGTGCGAGACCTGGCTCTTCAATTCCGACGGTTGCCCGAGGGATGCTTTCATAAAGCGCCCTACCTACACCAATGTCAACAAGTCGGTTGCATCTGCAGTCCATTTCAAGGGAGACAGGCTCGTCAGCTGCGAAGAAATCACCAACACTGAGCATGTCTTCAATGCCTCCCTCGAGATGATCAAGATGACCGGAGACCAGAGCAACCTTTCTGGCGTCACGCATTCCATACTTCACGGATTCAATTATTCTCCTTCGGAGGCTCCTTTCCCTGGATGGGTCCAGTATGGCACCTATCTCAACGAGAGGAATCCCCTGTGGCCGTATTTCCGGCTGTGGACCGACTACAAGGCGAGGATCTCATCTGTCCTGATGCAGTCCGACTTCTATGCCGACATCGCCTTGATGCTTCCTCTTGGAGACCTTTGGACCAAATTGGGACCGCAAAGGGATCCTTTCCCGGCATTGCATTATCCTGACTATGCCGACGATGTATGGGCCTCTATCCACCGTAACGGAAACGCATGCGACTATGTCAGCGAGAAGATCCTGCAAGGCAGTTCATCGAAGAAGGGCAACCTTGTCATAAACGGCCGCCGTTATCCGGTACTCATGCTTGTGGAGGTTGAATCCTTGATGCCGGAAACCGCCAGGGCGATCAAGCGTTTCGTGTCTTCCGGCGGCAAGCTCCTCCTGGTCGGCAAGACCCCGTTCAAGTCTGTGGGCCTTCTTGACCATGATGCCAATGACGCTGTAGTGGAGAGGATATTCAAGGAAATGAAGTCTTCCTGCCCTGACAGGGTATTCGTGGTCAATCCTCCGGAGGATGACATTACCGAGTGGTTCGCCGAAGTCCAGGAATACTGCGGGATAACTCCTTATGTGGAAATCAAGGCTCCGTCAAAGTATGTTTCCCAGATCAAGCATGTGGCTGGAGACAATGACATCTATTTCTTTGTCAACAGCGATACGGAACAAGGCCATTTCGTAGATGCCAGGTTCCATTCCGAGGGAACTCCGGTACTCTGGGACCCTGAAACCGGAAACCGCATGAAACTCGACCTCTCCGACGACGGTTCACTGAAGCTGCCGATCGAGAAGGCCGGTTCGAGACTGATAGTCTTCGAAAGGCTGCAGGAAGGGAAACACAAGCCTGGAAGCCTCGACGTCCCGGATTATTCGGCATCAAGCATTGACTTGAGCCAGAAGGCCAGGATGATCCCTAAGTGGAACATCCGTTTCGACAAGGTGGACGGCACGTCCTTCACTATTGAAGATACTCCGCTGTTCAACCCTGCAACGGATCCGCGTACATCTGATTTCGCCGGTGTCATCACTTACAATACCAAGGTCAACGTCGAACCTGGACGTTCCCGTTACATCGAACTTCACAAGACTTATGGAGTCTCGGAAGTGTTCGTCAACGGACAGTCGCTCGGCGTTAAGTGGTACGGCGGCCGTGTCTCGATAATCCCTGAAGAGTTGGTTGGGACAGGTGAACTGGACATAACCATCAAGGTCACCACCGTCCTTGGCAACTACATGAAGTCCCTGAAAGACAATCCCACTGCGATGCGTTGGACTTCCGGGCAGCCGCTTCAGCCTGTGGGAATACTCGGCCCGGTAATGCTCTAGGATCAAGGCTTTTACCATATGCGTAGGTTCCTTATCACAATGGCTGCAGCCTTGATGTGCGCAGCAGCTTCAGCTCAGTCTCCAGAGATTCCTGGGGACGGCCATGCCATGCTC
>CADBMD010000083.1 GCA_902795735.1 uncultured Bacteroidia bacterium | reverse complement strand
CTTGACAGGCACCCTGTCGAGATAGATGTCCAGTCCAGCGGTGAGTTCGCCGATAGCTACGCTGACTCCGCCGGCTCCGAAATCATTGGATTTCTTGATAAGGGAGGTCACTTCGGGGCGTCTGAAAAGTCTCTCAAGCTTCCTTTCCTCCGGCGGATTTCCTTTCTGAACTTCGCTCCCGCATGTCTCCAGGGACTCTTCGGTGTGTTCCTTGGAGGACCCGGTGGCACCTCCGATTCCATCGCGCCCGGTGCGGCCGCCCAGCATCAGGACAACGTCTCCAGGCTTAGGGCTCTCTCTCCTGACATTCTCTGCCTTGACGGCTCCCACCACGGCGCCGACTTCCATCCTCTTTGCCGTGTAGCCTTCGTGGAATATTTCCCTGACATGGGTCGTAGCGAGGCCGATCTGGTTGCCGTAGCTGGAGTATCCTTGGGCAGCTTTCCTGGTAATTACTTTCTGAGGAAGCTTTCCGGGTATCGTTTCGCTCACGGGCTTGTAGATGTCTCCGGCTCCGGTGACTCGCATTGCCTGATAGACATATGACCTTCCGGAGAGGGGATCCCTGATGGCACCACCCAGGCAGGTGGCAGCTCCGCCGAAAGGTTCTATTTCGGTAGGGTGGTTGTGGGTCTCATTCTTGAATTGAAGGAGCCAACGTTCAGGCTGTCCGTCCACATCTACGTCGATGAAGATGCTGCAGGCATTGTTCTCCTCACTGACCTCCATGTCATCAAGCTTTCCAGCCTGCCTGAGATACCTTGCGCCGATCGTGGCCATGTCCATGAGATTCAGTCCCTTGGATTCCCTGCCCAGATCCTTGCGCATCTTCAGGTAGAGATTCATGGTTCCCTGGATATCCTCCTTGATGAATGAATCTTCCACTCCGATCTCCTCGAGTTCAGTCGTAAAGGTGGTATGGCGGCAGTGGTCGCTCCAGTAAGTGTCCAGGATCCTGAGTTCGGTCTCGTTGGGATCACGACCTTCGGCAGTGAAATACTTCACCACCTCTGCAAGGTCGTCCTCGTTCATCGCGAGGCCCATTTCCTTGCAATACTCTTTCAATGCAGCCTTGCCTTCCATATCCCTGAAACCTTCGAGGACCGGTACAGGCTTCACTGCAGCATGTTCTGTGTCGGTAAGCTTACCCAGGTCTTTCTCCCTCGATTCGACAGGATTGATGAAATAATGGCGTATCTTTTCCAGGACTTCTTCGGTGGCATCTTCATCAACTATGAGCAATTTAGAACTCTTGATGTTTATCTCAGCCTTAGGATCGATCAGGTGGACGCAGTCGATGGCAGAAGCGGCCCTTTGGTCGAACTGGCCGGGAAGGTATTCAACGGCGATGAACTTGCTGTTTTCCAAGTCAATGGAATCTGTCACCGTGTCGGTCGCTATTTCGCCGAAGACGCTGTAGCGGCTCTTTTCCAGCAGTCCGGTGGTGAAGCCGAACAAGTCATAGACATTGAGCAGGCGGAGCGAACGAAGCTTCAGCTGCAGGTTTTCGTTGAGTTCCTCCCGCAGGCTCTTTGCTTCAACTTGGAACTGAGGTTTTTTCTCAACGAATATTCGGAAATTGCTCATCTTGGAAGATAGAAAGAGTTTAAGATTTTAGAAATTCAATGTTAGTCCTATTCCTCCGGACCTTGTGGATCCAAAGTCGAGGGAATATTCCTTCCTGACGGAAGGGTCTGAATTGTAGGTCTTTGCCAGTTTGCCGAGTCTCAGCCACCCTCCGAAATCGAGGGCTCCGCCCACCAGTGCGCAAAAACCTCCGACCCACAAAGACGGGTCATCGTAAAATTTCCCGGAAGATGTGTGGAGCGAACTGTAGATCAGGTCGGTGGCTACATAGCCGAGGCCCAGGCTCCACAGATACTGTCCCCAGCTCTGCATGCTTTGGGCTCCGTAGTATTTCTTCCAGAACTTGTTGTTGACATCCTGGGGAGAGAGGTAACGGTTGTTTCCCATGAACATGAGCTTTCCGTGGAAGCGGGAAAGTTCTCCCTGTCCTTCAGTGATGGTCTTCACGGAAGGGGAATACAAGTCGTCGAAAGTAACTTTGTCTTTCTCCTGGGCCATCGCTATGCTTGAGAAGCAGAAAAGTCCCAGGATGGCTATGGCGAGGAGTCTTTTCATTTCCATCTACTCGAAATTGGGGATGTCGAACACCTGCGGCAGGACGGCGGCATCTTCTTGCAGTTCGATGACCGTCGCCTTGATCTTCATGCCTACGGCACTTGTTTCCTGCTTGAGCATGAGGCCTTTATAGATCCAGACTTTCCGGTCGACCTTCATCCCCTGGACCTCTTCCTTCATGGTGTAGACTGTGCATTCCTTATCGAGGACAGTCTCTTTTCCAACTTCCTGGAGTTCATATTTCTTGACGGATTCTTCGTCCAATTCCAGGAAATTCGGGGGAGTGTCTGTCTTACCGGTCATGTCGAGGACTTTCTTGGAAGAGTAATCCACGGCCCAGACCTTTCCGTCCTTCATTATGGTAGCGGCTTCGATCTCTCCGGCTCCAGGGACGGAGACCTTTGTCTTCTGGCACTCCTTTGCTCCGAAGTCATCGATGTAGGTCGTGGATGAGATTTTCTGCCCCATGACATCGGTGGAAAGCTTCACGATCGCAGACTTGAAGCCGTACTTCTTGGCTGGAGCTTTCTCCTCTTCCTGAGCCAGGGCGGAGAAACTGAAACAAGCTAGCATGAGAAGACATGCGATGGAGAATCTTGCTTTCATGGTAAATGAGAATTTGTTTTGGTTGGAAAACGGTTTTCTGTATGCTACCTTCCTTCGGCCTCTTCAACGGCTTTGAAGTAGCGGTAAGAGTTGACTTTGAGTTCACCTGCAGCTGGTTCGTCAAGGACGACCAAGCCGTTCTCGTGAAGCTGCAGGGCAGAGAGGGTGATGTAGTGGGTGACCGGACCTTCTATGGCCTGGGCGACCACGCGGGCTTTCTTGCTGCCGAAAGCCAGGATCAGGACTTCCTTGGCGCTGCAGACAGTGGCGACTCCCACTGACATGGCACGCTTGGGGACCTGGCTGGTGTCTCCGCCGAAGAACCTGGAATTGACTTCGATGGTGTCCTGGGTCAAGGTAACGACCCTGGTCCTTGAATTGATGGAAGAGAAGGGCTCGTTGAAGGCAAGGTGTCCGTCTTCTCCAACTCCGCCGAGGAACAGGTCTATTCCACCTGCATTTACTATCGCTTTCTCATATTCCTCGCATTCCTTGTCGAGGTCGGGAGCATTCCCGTTGAGGATGTGGATATTCCCGGCAGGGATGTCGATCTTGTCGAAAAGGTTCTTGTACATGAAGCTGTGGTAGCTTTCAGGATGCTTCTCGGGGATTCCGACATATTCATCCATATTGAACGTGATGACATTCTTGAAAGAGACTTCACCCGCTTCGCACATCCTGGCGAGTTCCTCATAAGTGTCCAGGGGAGTGGAACCGGTGGGGAGACCCAGGACGAAAGGATCGTCGGTGATCTCGGCCTTTGCCTTGATTGCTGATGCTATGTGTCTTGCCGCCCAGATGGAGGCTTCTTTCTTGCTGTCTCTTATTATTACTTTCATATCTTTGATTGTTATTTTAGTTTCAGAAAAACTTCGATTGCCTGGTATTCAGCCATTCCCAGCTCGTCATAGAGACGGGCGGTGTTCTGGGTGCGTTCTTCTGCCCTTTGCCAGAATTCCCGCGGATCGTCTCCGGGGAAAGGAACGATGTCTTTCTGGGAAAGGTGACGGAATATGGCGTGGCGCTTCTCGATGAGTTCATCGGGGCTCAGCGGAACTGCCATGTCCACCCTCCAGAGTTCCCATTCCATCCAGGCGCCCCTGTAGAGCCAGATGGTCGTGTTGTCGAGCCAGTCTTCTCCTTCTTCCTTGAGCTGTTCGATGGCTTCGAGGGCTGCTTCGGTGCAGACCCTGTGGGTTCCGTGGGGATCTGCCAGGTCTCCGGCCATGTAGATTTGGTCCGGCTTCAGGGAAAGGATCAGTTTCTTGATGATGTCGATGTCGGCCTGTGTCCTTGGGAACTTGGTCACGCCTCCGGATTCGTAGAACGGAAGGTTCAGGAAGTGGACATTGGTTTCGTCGTCGAGGCCGAAACTCCTGTCTGCGCCTCTGGCTTCGCTCCGCCTGATGGCTGCCTTGAGGGCGAGGAGCTCCTTCGGTTCAGGTTCTCCTGGATTCTTTGAAGCTATCAGGTACTTTACTTCGTCGAACCTGTCTTCGAAGCCTAGCTGCCGTGCCGCATCCATGTGTTGGAGGACCACGTCGTCATGGACGGCGAGGTCTCCCGAGGTCTGGTAGGCCACATGTACGTCGTGTCCTTGGTGGACAAGCCTGATGAATGTTCCTCCCATCGAGATGACATCGTCGTCGGGGTGGGGTGAGAATATGAGGACCTTCTTGGGGAAAGGCGTGGATTTTACGGGTCTCGTGGTGTCGTCGGAATTCGGTTTGCCTCCCGGCCAGCCCGTGATTGTGTGCTGGAATTCGTTGAACACGTCGATGTTGATCTTGTCGAAGGGACCGTGGCGTTCCAGAAGTTCTCCGAGGGAATTCTCCAGATAATCCTGCTGTGTAAGCTTCAGGATAGGCTTGTGGAGTTTGGAGCAGAGCCAGACGACGGCCTTGCGGATCAGTTTCGGAGTCCATCTGCATGGACCGACAGTCCAGGGGGCAACGATCCTGGTCAGCTGTGAAGCCGACATTTCATCGGTGTAGAAGCAGATATTGTCGTGTTTCTGGAGTAGGGATGCCGGGCAGGACGGATCAGTCTCGCCTTCGACTATCGCCTTGACTATCCCTGCTTTCTTTTCTCCCCAGGCCATCAGGATTATCCGTCGGGCACTCATTATAGTGCCGATGCCCATGGTGATGGCGGACTTTGGAGTTACAGAAATGTCTCCGTTGAAGTTGTGTGCCTGTCTCTTCCTGGACTGATAGGAAAGAGGAACCGTCCTGGTGCGGCTCTTCTCGGAAGTGCCGGCCTCGTTGAACCCGATCTGTCCTCCTTCACCTATCCCTACTACCAGCAGGTCGAGTCCCCTTGCGATCTTGTCGAATTCGGCGCAATAGTCCGAGACCTTTTCTTCGGGAACGGTTCCGTCCGGGATGTGTACATTCTCCTTCCTGACGTTGACGAGGTCCAGGAATTCCTTGTGGAGGCGGTTGTTGCGGCTTTGGACGAAGTCCTTGGCGCAGGGATAATATTCATCGATGGAAAAGACCTCCACGTTGTCGAAGGACACTTCTCCGGCCTGGTACTTGGAAGCCAGGGTCCTGTAGAGAAGCGCCGGGGTGACTCCCGTCGTCAGTCCCAGTTTGAAAGGGCGGGGGAGTGCGGCCTTTTCGTGGTCGGTTATTGCCTTGATGATGATTCCGGCGACCTTTTCACTGGCGATTGCGGCATCGTCAGCAATCTCGGTTGTGATCTTCTCATGTGAGTGGAGGATGCCCTTCGGGAGGTTTTCCTCGATGAGTCCGCCGTCTTTTGGTAATGTGAAATGTTTCATTTGAGCTTTTGGGATTTCGTTCGTGTGTGATATGTTTCGTTGTCCCTCCATGGGACCTAAGCTCTTGATGATGATTGGCTTGTGTTGGTTCTACAGCCTGTCGTAGTCCTGGGAGAAGGTGTCTCCGTGCTCTATGTCGCCATAGGTCATACCCTTCCTCAGCCAGTTGTAGCGCTGCTTGGCTGTGCCGTGGGTAAAGGAGTCGGAAACCACATAGCCCTGGGCTTTTTTCTGTAGGTAATCGTCTCCGATCTTCGTGGCGCAGTCGAGGGCTTTCTCGATGTCGCCCGGTTCTATCGAGTTGTACCTGGCGTTGTCGTTGTTCGCCCAGACACCTGCATAGTAGTCGGCGAGGAGCTCGAGGCGGACGCTGTACTGGTTCGCTACCGTCTTGCTGGACTGCGACATCTTCTGGTGGGCCTTCGACAGGGTGCCGAGTAGATACTCTACATGATGTCCGACTTCATGGGCGATGACATAGCCGTAGGCAAGGTCGCCGTCGGCTCCGATCTGCTGCTTCATCGTGGCCAGGAAACTCAGGTCGAGGTAGATGGTCTGGTCAGCGGAGCAGTAGAATGGTCCTACCTGGGCGTTGGCCGTTCCGCATCCTGAGGATGTCGTTCCGGTGTAAAGCACCATCTTTGGGGCCTGGTACTCATAGCCATATTTTGCAAACTGGGCGGTCCAGACATCCTCCGTTCCGGCGAGGATCTTCTTGGCGAATGATGCGAGTTCCTGTTCTTCTTCGGAGAAAGTGGCTTCCGTGGTTTGGGTAGGAACGGCCGATCCGGCTTGCTGGAGAACGGCTGTGGGATCGCCTCCCAGCAGCATGACAATCAGTGCGAGGATGATAGCTCCTCCTCCGACTCCTCCTAATATAGCTCCGCCGCTAACCCCTCTGCGGTCTTCGACATTGGTGCTTTCGCGTCTTCCTTCTAGTCTCATCTTAAGAATAATTTGATGTTGTCCTTTTCTTTTGCCCGGGTTCAATGAAAAAACAGTGGGTGCTGGTTTCACTTGACCCGAATTATACAAATATAGTTAGAATTTTTGCATTTTCACCTAAAATCCATACCTTTGTATCAGCATAAACAAAGTCTCCATCAAATGCCCGAATGGCGGAATTGGTAGACGCGTTGGACTCAAAATCCAATGTCCTTTAAAGACGTGCCG
>CADBMD010000082.1 GCA_902795735.1 uncultured Bacteroidia bacterium | reverse complement strand
CTTCTGGATGTCACCCCTCTGTCACTCGGTATCGAGACTCTCGGTGGTGTCATGACAAAGCTTATCGATGCGAACACTACCATACCTACCCACAAGAGCCAGGTCTTCTCGACGGCAGCAGACAACCAGCCGTCAGTTGAAATCCATGTCCTTCAGGGTGAGCGTCCCATGGCAAAGGACAACAAGGAACTCGGACTCTTCCATCTGGATGGTATCGCTCCTGCTCCGAGGGGAATCCCTCAGATCGAGGTTACCTTCGACATCGACGCCAATGGTATCTTGAATGTTTCCGCAAAGGATAAGGCTACAGGCAAGCAGCAGAACATCAGGATCGAAGCTTCATCAGGTCTTTCTGACGCCGAAATCCAAAGGATGCGTGACGAGGCAAAGGCCAACGAGGCTGCCGACAAGGAAGCCAAGGAGCGGATCGACAAGATCAACAATGCAGATTCCCTTTGCTTCCAGGCTGAGAAATTCCTCAAGGACAATGGGGACAAGGTTCCTGCTGACGTGAAGAGTGAGGTTGAAACCAATGTCGCATCTCTCAAGGAAGCGATAAAGAACCAGAATCTCTCTGACATCGACAGATATTCCGAAGCCCTCAGCAAGGCATTCGAGAAGATGTACCAGGCTCAGCAGGGTGCAGGCCAGAACCCTTACGGCAACGGCGGCCCTCAGGCAGGGCCTCAGGGACCTCAGAACGGCCCTGAAGACCAGGGACCAGACGAGCAGTAAAGTATTAAAAGTATTAATTATAAGGGATTCCCTCAGGGGAATCCCTTATATTATTTATATAGAAGCTACCGCCGGAGACGGAGGGAGTTGGTCACGACACAGACCGAACTGAGAGCCATGCACGCGGCAGCTATCATCGGGTTCAGGAGGAACCCATTGACAGGGTAGAGGACTCCGGCTGCGATGGGAACCGCCAGAATGTTATAGAAAAATGCCCAGAAAAGATTTTCCTTTATGATCCTGCTCGTCTTGCGCGACATCTTCACGAGCTGAGGGACCGACTTAAGGTCTGAATTGACAATGGTGACCATGGCCGAGTACATGGCAATGTCGGTGCCGTTCCCCATGGCTACGCTGAGGTCGGCCAGCGCAAGGGCCGGGCTGTCGTTGATTCCGTCTCCGATCATTGCAACCTTGTGCCCCTTCTCCTGAAGCATCCTGACATGTTCATGTTTCCTGTCTGGGAGTACGCCGGAAATGACATTTGAAATCCCGACCTTTGAGGCCACCGCGGATGCTCGCTCAGAATTGTCTCCTGACAACATGAAGACATCCAGACCCATCCCGCGAAGTTCGGAGACGGCTTCTGCCGAAGTTTCCTTTACCTCATCCACGAAATCCATCTCTGACGTCGGGACGACACCTGGAGCGAGTTCCTTGGTTATGGTCCCGGTCTTGTCAAAGACAAAGGTGTCAATGTCCTTGGCGACTTGCAGGGAATCAGCGTCCTTGATGAGGATGCCTTTTCTTGCGCAGTTCCCGATCCCGGCAGTAAGGGCTGTAGGAGTTGCAAGTCCAAGGGAACATGGACAGGCGATCACAAGGACGGTCACCATTGCGAGCAGCCCCATGGTGACACCGTCGGAAGGAGCCAGGAATATCCAACACAGGAGGGTGATCAAAGAAATGCCGATGATGACGGGTACGAACACAGAGGCCACCTTGTCCACTATCTGCTGGACCTTTGCCTTGCTGCCCTGTGCGTCACGGACCATCCGTATTATGGAAGACAGCATCGTGTCCTTGCCGACCTTTTCTGCTCTCATTACGAAAGTCCCCCGCTGGTTCATTGTGCCGGTGTAAACCCTGGCTCCGGCAGTCTTGAGGTTCGCTACTGGTTCTCCTGTCAGCATGCTTTCGTCAACGAATGATTCTCCGCTGACCACGGTGCCGTCTGCCGGAATCCTTTCTCCGGGATTGACAGTGTAGGTGTCGCCTGGATTCAGGTGGACTGTCTTAGGCTGGAGACCGGCCAGCCCCCTGATGGCGGCATTCGTGCCATGCTTGGCCTTCTCTTCGAGAACCCGGCCGATCAGGATGAATGCCACGATCATCGTAGAAGATTCGAAATAGAGATGAGGCTCAAGTCCGCGGCTTGTCCAGACCGATGGAAACAGCAGGTTGAATACGCTGAAAAAATAGGAAATGAGTATTGAAAGCGAGACGAGCGTGTCCATGCTTGTGCTTCCATGCCTGAATTGCTTCCATGCTGTCGAAATGAACCGCCTCCCGCACCAGAAGACTACGGGAGTTGCAAGGATCCAGAGGACATACCCTTTCCCTGGGAACTCCTTGAATCCCATTCCAAGGAGCATCACGAGGAGAGCCAGCACGACGGCCAGCCACATGTCTTTCTTCAGGGACCGGAGATAATCCTCCTGCAATCGTTCCGCTTCCGAGTCAGCTTCGTCATCAGCATCGTCACCTTCAGCAACGATGAGGTCGTACCCGGCATCCTGGACGGCTTTCTTTATCTCAGCTGCCGTTATTGTCTTGGGGTCATAGTCTACTTGCGCCATGTTTGATGCGAGGGAAACATTGCAATCCTGAACGCCGCCAAGAATCTTGATAGTACCCTGAACCCTTGCCACACAAGCTGCACAACCCATTCCCTGAACCGGGAAATTCTTTCTTACAGTATTTGTCATATTATTATATTCATTATAATTACATCATCCATTCCGACATGTCCTCGCCGGCCGCCAGACCTTCCCGGATCCGGGTTGAGGAGATATCCACTATCGGGGCATCCAGTATCTCGATCTTGTAAGGGGAGGGGAGGTCGCGGCATTCTTCCATCAGTCTATCCTTGATTCTTTCCAAGTCGAATCCTTTCCTTGGATAGACCGCCATCCCGTATTCAGTCATTATCCTGTCCGAATCCTTCCATCTGCGGATGTTCTCAAGGTTGTCTGCACCAACCACAAGAGTGAAGTCGTTTTCCGGTTCCCTCTCTTTCAATGCGTCCAGTGTCCTGATCGTGTACTGGGGCGGAGGGAGGGTCAACTCAATGTCATCCACCCACACATGCAGCGAGGGATGCCGCTTGACTGCTTCTACGGCAGCATTATAACGGTCCAGGGCAGAGTCCGCGCTGATGGAATCCTTTATTGGATTCTTCGGGGAGACGACCAGGTAAACCCAGTCATAGTCGTCTTCCTTTGTAAGGTACTCCATGATGGCGAGGTGGCCGATGTGGAGGGGATTGAATGATCCGGAAAAAACAGCAATCCTCATCAGATGAATGTTGAGTAATTCAGGTGACCGTCATCCAGGAAATCCTCAACGACCTTTTCGGATTCAGCATAGGCAGTCTTCAGGTCGTCATTGACGAGGACGTAGTCAAATTTAGGGGCGTATTCCATTTCTTCAGCTGCCTTGGCGACTCTCTCTTCGATTGCTTCGGGAGAGTCTGTACCGCGGTTGACAAGCCGCTCGCGCAAGACCTCGACTGAAGGAGCTTTTATGAATATGGACAAGGCAGCATCGCCGAAATATTTCTTCAGGTTCACTCCGCCTTTGACATCGACATCGAATATGATCACGTGTCCGGCTGCCCAGATCCTCTCGCATTCGGACTTGAGGGTTCCGTAGTATCGACCTTCATAGACCTCTTCATATTCAACGAGTTTGTCTTCCTTTATGAGGGCCTTGAATTCTTCGGCCGTGAGGAAGTAGTACTCCTTGCCGTCCTGTTCTTCTCCACGGGGAGGCCTTGAAGTCGCAGAGACCGAGAACTCCATGGTGTCCGGATAGATTCCCAGGATGTGGTTGACAATGGTACTTTTCCCGGATCCGGAGGGGGCTGAAAAAATCAATACTTTATTGTCCATTTGCTTTGTATGCTATTATTTACACAAAAATAACTATTTTTGCGATAACCAGTCGTAAGATCGTTCAAATCACTATAAGTTTTGGCCAGGAAAAAGAAAACTGCGCCGGTGATAGAACCGGACATATTCAGGAAAAGCAGGGAGGCGCTGAGACGCCGCCACCGGCAGGTTATCTATCTCAATGACAGTGAAATGGCCGCAGTAAAGGAATACTGCAGCCGTTTCGGGATAAAGGCTCGTTCCTCCATATTCAGGGAAGCTACGATGGAAAGGATACTGTCACAGCTTTCTGACAGTCATCCCACACTGTTCTAGCGACAAAGGGGTTACCTCCTGTCCGCAATACCAATGTAATAAAGCAACGTTGCCAGGGAACCGATGGCTGCGATGATGTAGGTGTACGCGGCCCATCTTAAGGCATCTATTGCCATGGGCCGGGTTTCATAAGTGGTGATCCCTGCACTTTCCAGCCAGTTCACGGCTCTCTGGCTTGCATTGATTTCGACCGGAAGGGTCACGAAACTGAACAAGGTGGAGAAAGCGAAAAGCGCGATCCCGAGCCATAGCAGTGCCGGAGTTATCTGTATGAGGAGGATGCCGAGCAGAAGGACCCATTGGACGATGTTGTTGGAAAAACTCACCATCGGTACCATTGCCGAACGCAATTTGAGCGGGGCATAGCCGGTAGCATGCTGGATGACATGTCCGCATTCATGGGCCGCCACGGCTGCGGCAGCGACGCTTCTCTGCCCATAGACGGCCTCGCTCAGGTTGACCGTCTTTGTCTGCGGGTTGTAGTGATCCGTGAGCTGCCCAGGGATGCATGTGATCTGGACATCGGTTATTCCGTTGTCGTAGAGCATCTTGCGAGCAACTTCAGCCCCGGTCATGCCGTTGGATGTAGGAACCTTTGAATACTTGCTGAACCTGCTGTTCAGCATCGCCTGTACTATGAAACTCAGGACCATGACGAGGATCATTATGATCCAGATTGTTGCAGTGTTCATATCTTTCTGACTTTTGTTTGTCTAACCATGGCAAATGGCGGACCATTTACCAAATGTAGTGATTTTAGTGCTGATTTTGGCAGAAAAACAGTAAATTTGTCATAATATATTCGCCATAGAGAATGTCCAACAGCGCGACAGATTTCTCGAGGCTGGAACTGAATCTTCCCAATTGCCTCGACAATTACCGGTACTTCAGGTCGAAGCTCAAGCGTTCGACCCGTCTTCTGGTACTCGTCAAGGCTAATGCTTATGGCCACGGAGCGGTAGAATTCGCCCTCATGATGCAGAATGCCGGAGCCGACTATCTGGCCGTAGCCTTGCCGGTAGAAGGTGTCGAGCTTCGCCAGGCAGGCATCAGCCTTCCTATCATGGTCCTGACTTCCGGTACGGATTTCTTTGAAGAAATCATAGACAACCATCTCGAGCCAGGCATTCCGAACCTTTACACCCTTAAG
>CADBMD010000081.1 GCA_902795735.1 uncultured Bacteroidia bacterium | reverse complement strand
GTCGGGAGACTTCGTCATTGACGGCAACTCCTTGACTCTCTCACGCAACAAGTTCTCCTCGATCTCCGATCTCGACACCAGAGTCGCCGAATGGAAGATCGACTGGTCGGCAAATCCGGAGGTTAAGGAAGACCTGAGTGCCGAAGGTACTGCCAACAGCTACATCGTCCCTTCTGCTGGAATCTACAGCTTCGATGCTTCTGTGAAGGGAAATGGAACGGAACCTCTTTCCGGTTCATCCGCCGAGGTACTGTGGGAGTCCTTCGGAACGTCCGTAGCGCCGGAGGTCGGAGATATCATCAGTTCGGTGAATTTCAAGGATGGAAGGATTTATTTCAGTACGCCGGATGTCCTGAAGGACGGCAACGCCGTGATAGCTCTCAAGGATGCAAGTGGCACAATCATCTGGAGCTGGCATATCTGGGTCTGCAAGGATTTTGATCCCGATGCGACAGGACAGACATATGCAAATGATGCAGGAGTCCTTATGGACAGGAATTTGGGAGCACTGAGTTCTATCCCTGGTGACGACCTCTCAATCGGACTGCTTTACCAGTGGGGAAGAAAAGATCCTTTCCTGTCCACATATTCACTCTCAAAATCTTCATTGGCAGTCGCGACGCCAAGTTTCCCCTCGCCTCAAAGTACCACAGCGTCAGTTGAATATACTGTTAACAACCCGAATGTCTTTATTTCCTTCAGTTCTTTTAACTGGCTGAATGTCAATGATAATACCCTTTGGGAAGGGGAAAAGACCATTTACGATCCATGCCCCCCTGGATGGAAAATTCCCAAAGGAGGGCAGGGAGGATTTTTCTCCAGGGCTTTTGGCTCATCTTCTATATCGGGGAATCTCTATTGGAATGGTTCGTATCACGGAATGATTATTCCTGCTGAGATTTCCGGTTCTGAATCATGGTTCCCAGGATCAGGATCACGAGCCTGGTCCGGCGCCTCTCTTGTTGGCGCAGGAGATGCGGTAGACATGTACACTAGCACTTATGCAGATACTTATAGCGCTTACCGGTTATATGCCGGAACAGACTATTTCGAGACAGTAAGTTCTGGTCACAAAGTCGACGCCCGCTCTATCCGTTGCGTCAAAGAAGGCACAGACGATTATCCTACGACGATTGCTGTTTCTTCTATCTCCTTGGATAAATCAACGATAACATTGCAGGTCGGAGGAACTTCCACACTTGTTGCGACAGTACTTCCTGAGAATGCCACGGACAAGAGCGTTACCTGGTCCAGCTCCAACACTTCGGTCGCAACGGTCGATGCCAACGGTAAGGTAACGGCAGTAGGCAAGGGCACGGCAACCATTACGGCCAAGGCAGGAGACAAGACCGTGACATGCTCAGTCACAGTCACTATCCCCGTCACAGGAGTCTCCCTTGACAAGACAACGATGACCCTCTCTGGAGTCAACAGCACTGGAACACTGACAGCTACCATTACTCCTTCAAACGCGTCCAACACAAACGTGACATGGAGCAGTTCAAACACTTCGGTCGCCACTGTTTCCAACGGTACAGTTACGGCGAAGGGAGGAGGAACAGCAACAATCACCGTCACAACGGCCGACGGAAGCAAGACGGCTACATGTACAGTGACTGTGACAATACCTGTTACCGGCGTCTCATTGAACAAGACAACACTGTCAATTACGGTAGGTGCAAGCGAGACATTGACAGCTACGATAAACCCGACGACTGCAACCAACAAAAACGTGACATGGAGCAGTTCCAACACCGCCGTCGCCACCGTCGATGCCAAAGGCAAGGTAAGTGCAGTTTCTGCCGGATCGGCTACCATTACCGTCACTACCGTTGACGGAAGTAAGAAGGCAACATGTACTGTCACCGTAAATCCTATCAGTGGAGGACGAGAAGGCTATGGTGAGGCAGACGAAAATGGATGGGAGGACTAAGAAATGAAAAACACACAGAAATACATTATTGCTGCTTTTGCCTTATTGCTGTTCTGGAATTGTTCCGAGGAGCTTGTACTAAATGAGGCAGAACAAATGACAGAAGAGAATCAGGAGTGGGTCGTAAGCATCGACGCTACTAAAGGTGGTGAAGATACAAGGGCTCTTGGTCTCAACGGAAATGTGTTGAACGCCACTTGGACAGCCGGAGATGTGGTGAGCGTCACCAAGAATGGAACAAGTGCCGGAACCTTGACTGCCAAGACAAGTGGTACACAGACCGTCCTTCAAGGAACACTTACCGGTCCCTTCACCACGAGTGACAAGCTCACGCTTTCTTACCTGAGTCCTGATTACACAGGACAGGATGGAACCTTGGCTTACATCGCTTCACACTGTGACTACGCTGTTGCTGAAGTTGCTATTACAAGTACTTCCGGTGGAGTCCTGGTCACCTCCCCCGCCACATTCAAGAACCAGCAGGCGATAACCGAGTTTACATTTACAGATGGGACACAAACCATACATCCTACAGAGTTGAGGATTTCGACTGTTGGAAAAAAACTAGTTAAGACCTACAACGGAACAACGCCGGAATATGGATACGTCTATCTGACATTGGCAGATCCGGATGCCTCCTCTTTCTTGGTTGCATTGAAAAATGAGAGCGAAGGAAAAGACGAATTCCGTTTTGTGGCAAAAGTGGGTTCTGATTACTACACGGGAACTAAGAAGGCAGATCTTGTAGCAGGGAAATATTTTAAAACCACGGTTTCCCTTTCAAAATTTGAGATGAAGTATGTCTATATGGGGAATGCCGGCTACTGGGCCACTTGTAATCTTGGCGCTTTCTTTGAGGATGAGTATGGTGATTATTATGCATGGGGAGAAGTCGAGACAAAGAGTACTTACACTTGGGGCAACTACAAGTGGGCTAAAGGATCGGAAACGACTTTGACAAAATACTGCTCCGACAGCACATATGGATATGAAGGATTTACGGATGACAAAACTGTCCTTGACCTTGAAGATGATGCTGCCCATGTAAAGCTTGGTGGAAACTGGCGCATGCCAACCGTCAGCCAGGAACAGTGGTTGTGGAATCAATATTCAACTAAACCATACACATGGACTGAAGAGACAGTGAATGGTGTCTTTGGCTATAGGGTAACTTATAATAATAATAGCATCTTCCTTCCTGCTGGAGGGTATTATGCTAATTCAGTTACCAATTCAGAATCGTGGGGCGGTTTTTGGAGTTCGGCACTTTGGACATCAAATCCTTCCAATTGCCGTTTCGGCCATTTTAAAAAAGATCAAGGCTTGCAGTTTTATTATGGCACGAGAAAGAATGGCAGGACCATCCGGCCGGTTTATGATCCTAATCTGTCCGTTCCTGTAACTGGTGTCACTTTAGACAAGACAACGATGACCCTTTCCGGAGTCAACAGCACCGGAATACTGACTGCGACCATAACCCCTTCAGACGCATCCAACACAAATGTGACATGGAGTAGTTCCAACACCTCCGTCGCCACTGTTTCCAACGGCACTGTCACCGCCAAGGGTGCCGGAACGGCAACGATCACCGTCATTACGGCCGACGGAGGCAAGACTGATACTTGCGAGGTAACGGTTATAGTTGCCCCTACGGCAATCAGTCTCAGCAGTACAAGTTTGTCGGTAAAACGAGGAAACACAGCACAGATCACTGCAACGCTAACTCCGGCAGCCGCAGCCAATTATCCCGTGACGTGGTCTTCATCAAATTCAACAAATGTCAGTGTCGACCAAAATGGACTCGTCACAGGTTTAAAGACAAACACCTCCGCAATCATCACTGCTACGGCAGGTGATGTCTCCGCGACATGCACGGTCAGGGTTGCTGCTCCTGATCTTATTTCATTCTCCCTTTCTCCGAGTTCATTGACGATTTTCCCTGGAGACGAGGTCACCGTAACAGCAATCCTTAATCCTTCTGATGCTGCAATTACTTCCAATTATTGGTATATAGATGCCGACAGGATTGCAGGTCTTGGCAATGGAAGCAACACATATCGTGTAGTACATGCCATGGAAGAGGGGTCCGCCGTACTGAAAGTCGTCCTCAATGGTAAAGAAAAGAATTTGCCGATTTCTGTAATCAGCCCGGCTCCATCATCTGCCATCGACCTTGGTCTCAGTGTCAAATGGGGGGACAGAAACCTGTTTGCAACAACACCTACCAATCCAGGGCGATATTTTAAATGGTCTGAAGCAGTACATTACAATGGTACTACAACCGATGTGGCTCAGTACCTTACTGATTACCGCATGCCTACCAAAACGGAAATGCAGGAGTTGATCGACAACTGTACGGTAACGACAGTAACTCAAGATAATGTAAAAGGACTCAAATTCACATCAAAGAAAAATGGGAACTCCATATTCTTACCCGACGTAGGAGGATATGATGGAGATACATTTTATTCTCCTGAAATGATGAGTTGTTGTTACTGGACTAGTACCGGTCCAACTAACGCTAGTGGCGGATATCGGTTACAATGGTATGTATCTTCTCGAAACTATAGTATTACTGCTCCAGGAGTTGATACATATAAATATGTAATAAGACCAGTTAAAGACTAACCATAGGCGAATACGCATTTGCAGATTGCACCAGTTTGTGGATGAATCCAGATACTCCAACCAGATCCAGGCAATCCAATAGACATTGAAATAAAAAATTGGTGGACGGCCAACATTTCGGTATCTTTGTAAGACACAAAATAACCCGAAATGGCCTTCGTTCACCTGCATGTTCACACTCAGTACTCCATCCTTGATGGATTCTCTTCGATAGCAACCCTTTTCGACAGGGCGGAAGCCATGGGCATGCCCGCCCTGGCCATCACCGACCATGGAAACATGTTCGGTGTGAAGGAGTTCTTCAAGTTCGCAGACAAGCACAAGGACAAGGAAACCGGACAGTACAAGGTCAAGCCAATCATCGGCTGCGAGGTGTACGTGACCAGGCACTACGACCCTAAGCTGAAGGACAACGAGCATCGGTCGTACTATCATCTCATCCTTCTGGCCAAGAACTACGAAGGTTACAGGAACCTGACCAACATTGTCTCCCTCGGGCACATCGAGGGACTCTACTATGGTAAGCCCAGGGTCAGCCACGAAATCATCGAGAAATACCATGAAGGCCTGATCTGCTGCTCGGCTTGCCTGGCCGGAGAAATCCCGAAGGACATCGTGGCCGGAGACATGAATGCCGCACGGAAGGCCGTGGAGTGGCACAAAAAGGTGTTCGGCGAAGACTACTATCTAGAGGTGATGCTTCACAAGACCGAAGTTCCGGGCCTGTCGCTCGAGGTCTGGGAGCAGCAGAAGATCAGCAATGAAGGAATATTCACCCTTGCCAAGGAAATGGGAGTCAAGGTGGTTGCCACCAACGACGTGCATTTCGTCGACAAGGAAGACGGTCCGGCGCATGACCACCTCATCTGCCTCAACACCGGCAAGAAGATATTCGAGGAGCCCAGGCTCCATTACACACAGCAGGAATACCTTAAGAGTGAAGAGGAGATGGCCGCCCTGTTCCCCGACCATCCGGAAGTCCTTGAAAACACCCTGGAGATTGCCGGCAAGGTAGAAGTCTACAGCATCGACCGCGACCACGTGCTTCCAAAGTACGAGATCGACCCTTCCTTCCTTGCAGACATCGAGACCTACCTGGAGCAGTACAAAGACATTATCGAAGCCGGAAAGAATGACAAGAAAGGCAATTACCGGGGAGACGAATTCTGCAAGTCGGTAGCCTATCTCTGCCACCTGACCTACCAGGGAGCCGAAAAACGCTACGGTAAGACCCTGAACAAAGAACAGGCTGACCGGCTTGACTTTGAACTCAAGACCATCTGCAGGATGGGTTTCCCTGACTACTTCCTGATCGTGCAGGACTACATCGCGGCATGCCGGAAGGGCGGAAGCCTTGTGGGGCCTGGCCGTGGTTCCGCGGCAGGGTCCGCGGTGGCATATTGCCTGGGAATCACCAACCTCGACCCGATCAAGTACCAGCTCCTGTTCGAGAGGTTCCTGAACCCGGACCGTATCTCCATGCCGGATATCGATGTGGACTTCGAAGACCTGGGCCTGGCACACAAGTACGTTGACGACACCTATGGGAAAGACCATGTTTCGAGGGTCATCACTTTCGGAACAATGCTTGCCAAAGGAGCCATAAAGGATGTGGCCAGGGTCCGCGACTTGCCGCTGGATGAATCCAACAGGCTTTCCGGAATGGTCCCTGACAGGCTGAGTGAGAAGGTGGAGAAAGAATATCCCTTCAATCCCAAGCTTGACGAACTCAAGCCCGGCTTCAAGTCCTTCGAGAGGGACGGCAAGTGGTACCAGAAGGGAATGGAAGAAACCGACGTCAAGATCACCCTCAAGAACTGCTACCGCCTGGTCCCGGCTCTCAAGGACGCCTTGGAAAACGGGTCGGAACAAGTAAAGGATGTGCTGAAGTTCGCACAGAAACTTGAAGGATGCATCCGGCAGGTTGGAATGCATGCCTGTGCCACGATCATCGGAAGAGGAAGGTTGACGGACTACATCCCTATCTGCCTTTCCCAGGACAAGGAAACCGGAGAACTTGTCTGGACCAGCCAGTACGACGGCCACTACATAGAGGATGTGGGAATGCTGAAGATGGACTTCCTGGGCCTCAACACCTTGACGATAATCCACAAATGCCTGGACAACATCAAGCTGCGCTTCGGGGAGGACATAGACATCGAAGCCATCCCCATCGACGACAAGCCCACTTACGAACTCTACAGCCATGGAGACACTGACAGTGTGTTCCAGTTTGAATCTCCCGGCATGAAGCAGTGGCTCCAGAAACTGCATCCAGAGCGGTTCGAGGACCTTATCGCTATGAACGCCCTCTACCGTCCGGGCCCTATGGACTATATTCCCGACTTCGTCAACAGGAAACTGGGTCTGGAGCCCATTGAATATGACCTCCCGGAGATGGAGGAGTTCCTGAAGGACACCTACGGAGTGACGGTGTACCAGGAGCAAGTCATGCTCCTGTCCCAGAAACTGGCCGGTTTCACGAAGGGTGAAGCAGACAAACTCCGCAAGGCCATGGGCAAGAAACAGATCGCCATCCTGAACGAGCTGAAAGACAAGTTCATGGACGGAGGAATGAAAAACGGCCACCCGGAGAAGATCCTGGACAAGATCTGGAAAGACTGGGAGAAATTCGCCCAGTACGCTTTCAACAAGTCCCATGCAACCTGCTATGCCTGGGTGTCCTACCAGACCGGCTGGCTCAAGTGCCACTATCCGGCTGAGTTCTTTGCCGCCAACCTGTCCTGCAACCTTGGAAACACATCGGAAATAAGGAAGATCCTGTCCGACTGCAAGGCTCACAAGATCAAGGTGATGAACCCTGATGTGAATGAGAGTTATTCCCATTTCACAGTCAACAAGGACGGAAACATCCGCTTCGGCCTGAAGGGAATCAAGGGCTTCGGAACGAACGTGGCGGATGCTATCATCTCGGGAAGGACCAAGGACGGCCCCTACACGGACATCTTCGATTTCGTGGAAAGGATGGACGGAGTCCTCAACCGCAAGGCGCTGGAATGCCTGATCTATTCGGGAGCTTTCGATTCCTTCAAGATCAAGCGGCACCAGTTCTTCATGCCCTGCAAGAACGGAAACTTGTTCATTGACGAACTGACGCGCTATGCAGCCCTTTACAGCCAAGATTCGGTGGATTCCGGAACCTCCCTCTTCGGAGACATGGAGGAAATGAAGCCAGTAAGGCCCGAACTGCCCGAGAATATTGAAATGGACGACGAGCTTGAAATCCTCCAGAAGGAAAAGGAATATGTCGGGATGTACATCTCTTCCCATCCTTTGGACAAGTACTCGTTTGAAATGCAGGCCTTCGCATCATGTGAACTTGCCAACCTCGGGAACCTTATTGCAGAATGCGACAGTTCGAGGAAGAAGACGAAAGTGAGCTTCGCCGGACTCGTAACAGAGACTGCAACGCTGACGGCAAAGAACGGGAAACCTTATTCAAGGACCAAGATGGAGGATTACAGCGGTTCCTATGAGCTGTCCCTTTTCGGGTCGGAACATGAAAGATTCATGCGCTACCTCCAGCCTCATGCCTGCCTTTACGCCGAAGGAGTGATCGAAGAGAGGTACCGGCCGAAACCTGAAGACCTGGCCCAGGGAAAACTGCCTCCTTTCTCTTTAAGAGTAGAGAAGATGGCCCTTCTGGGCAACCTTTCCGAGGAGAAGCTGGCAGCGTTCTCGATAAGCATCTCTACACCTATGCTGACTGAAAAATTCCGCAAGGAACTCGTTTCACTCGTCAAGGCAAACCATGGAAAGACTCCTTTGAAGATGCTCCTCCACGACCCGGTCACGAAGTACAACATAGAATTCCACTCGACGAAATTCCAGGTGGCGGTAACATCTGAATTCGTATCCTCCCTGAACCTGATGGGAATCAGGTGCGCTCCGGTGCTGAAATAAGGCCAGGTCCAACAGCCAGTATCAGTCGAACTCGACAATGGTGACTCCTGAGCCGCCGAACTGGATGTGCTCGTCGTGGACCGCCGTGACACCGGGAACCGTACGGAGATACTTCTGAAGCTCTTCACGCAGGGCTCCGGTACCTTTTCCATGGATGATCCTGACCGAACCGATGCCAAGCATGATGGCGTCGTCGATGTAATGGATGACGATGTCAAGGGCGTCCGAAACCCGTTCCCCCCTCACATCCAGTTCAGGGGAAAACCGCAGCCTGCGTTCCTTCAGGCCTGAATTGTCCACAACCGTCCTGGGCTGGATGGTTTCTTTCCGAGCAGCTTTGTATTCATTGGAGGAAATCCTCTCCACCCGGTCAAGAGGCATCTTGCTGGTGATGTTGCCGATCGCCACCGTCACGGCCTTGTTTGACACTCTGACGACTTCTCCGACCATCCCGTTGTCCTTGACCTTTACTTTCTCTCCTACCTTCAGCGGGCCTGAACGGAACTGGTCAGGAGTCTCACGGACAGTTTCCTGGACCTTGGCCCCCCTTCGGGCGACCGCTCGTTTTTTCCTATCGGAAAGCTGCTTGAGCTTCTTTTCTATGTAGTCGTCGTGGTCCTTCTGCTCTTTTTCCTTCTTTGTCTGTAGGGCAGAAAGGAAATCCTGGAGATCCTTCCTGGCTTCGGAAGTCTTCTCCTTGTCAGCCTGGGATTCCCGGATCGTCCTGATCGTGTTTTCTACGGTCTTGTTAGCACCCTGGACAATCTCTGCAGCCTCTTTCTTGGCCTGGTCGAGGATTTCTTTCTTGGTCTGGCGTATTCCTTCAAGCTCCTTCTGGTAACGCTCAGTGATGCTGTCAAGGGTCTTGTCGGTGTTCTTGATCTTCTGGAGCTTCTCGTCCAGGGCACGACGGTTACGGACTATCTTGCGAAGGTTCCTTTCCATGCCGACGAATTCCTCGCCGGCCTTGTTCTCTGCATCCTTGACGATGTTCTCGGGCAGGCCCATCTTCCTTGCAAGTTCAAAAGCGAAGGAATTGCCTGGCATGCCGATGTCAAGGCTGAACATCGGCTCGATCTTGGACGTGTCGAACTGCATGGCTCCGTTGATCACTCCCGTGTCGGCGCCAGAAGCATAGATCTTCAAGTTGGTGTAGTGCGTCGTGATGACGCCATAGGTCCCTCTCTTGTCCATCTCGGAGAGTATTGCCTCGGCTATGGCACCGCCGGCAGTAGGCTCGGTTCCGGAGCCGAACTCGTCAATGAGGATCAGGGTCTTCGAGTCGGCTTCCCTAAGCATGGCTTTCATGTCTTCAAGGAATGAACTGTAGGTACTGAGGTCGTTCTCCAGGTTCTGGTCGTCTCCTATGCTGACCATGATCCTGTCAAAGACAGGCATTTCCGAAGTTTCGGAAGTAGGAATAAGCATTCCGCACTGGAACATGTACTGGAGCAGGCCGGTGGTTTTCAGGCAGACGGACTTTCCTCCGGCGTTGGGCCCTGAGATGAGCAGGATGTGCTTGGCCGGAGTGAGACGGACCGTTATGGGAACTATGCTCCTCTTTTCCCGGGCCAGGGCACGTTCCAGAAGAGGATGCCTCGCCTTGCGAAGGTTCATTTCCCCGTTCTCGGAAATGAGAGGCATGCCGGCCTTGAAGTCAAGCGCCACCTGGGCCTTAGCGACAAGGAAGTCTATCTCGCCGACATATTCGGCAGAAACTATGATGTCAGAGACATAAGGCCTGACGAAGTCGCTGAAGGCGGCCAGGATCCGCTGGATTTCCTGGGTTTCTTCGTAGCGGAGGGAGATGATCTCATTCTCTATTTCTATTATTTCCTCAGGCTCTATGAAAGAGGTCTTGCCGGTGGCGGAGGTGTCATAGACTATTCCCTTGATCCTTTTCTTGGCAGCACCGCTTACAGGAATGAGGAGTTTGCCGTCCCTGACTGAAAGACTTGCTTCGGCATCCACAAGGCCCTCGGCCTGGGCTTCCTTGAGGATGGCGTTGGCTCTCTTGGAAATGGCACCTTCCTTTGCTTTCAGGGACTTCCTTATCTGCAGCAGGTTGTCGGAAGCCGTGTCCTTGACGTCTCCGAACTTGTCCAGGATGTTGTCTATCCTCCGATGGACCTCCGGGAACCACCGGATCGGCGCACTCATCTTCTTCAGGTTGGGGTAGATCCCATCCTTTATCGACATGAAGAAATTGGTAAGCCTGCGCACGGTCTCCACCAGGGTCCTCAGTTTCCCGAGGGACCCAAGGTCGATGTTCCATCCTTCATTTGCAAGCGGCTTGAGGAAATCCAGGCAATCGATGTAGCCGTTCGTCGGAAAGTTCTCCTCGAACATCATGATGAGTCTCATCTCATCGGTCAAGGCCAGCTTCCTTGATATTTCCTGAACGTCGGTGCTGAATGATTCCTCGGCAACGCGACCGACGGCATATTCAGTCGAACAACGGTCGGATACCATTGCCCTGACTTTGTCGAATCCCAGCTTTTCTTCCAGTCTCCTGTCTATCGATGTCTCCTCCATCTCCTTCCTATGACTTGTCTTCTTTTGTTCCGAGCTTAAGTTTCAGCTCGTTTATGTTTCCTATTTTCTCCAATGTCCCTCCATGTACAAAAGAGATGCCTCCGGTTTCTTCGGAGACCACGACCACGTCGGCATCAGTTTCTTCGGAGATGCCGATGGCAGCCTTGTGCCTCATCCCGAAGCTTGGCGGAATGTCGGACCTCTGGGTTATGGGCAGGGTGCACCTTGCAGCGACGATCTTGTCGCCCTGGATGACCATCGCGCCGTCGTGAAGCGGGGAGTTCTTGAAGAATATGTTCATTATAAGCCTTCTGGAGACCCTGGCATCGACCGTGTCCCCCGTCTCCACGATCATGTCCATGGAATCCTTGTGGGGAAGGACTATGAGCGCCCCGGTCTTGCTGGAGGACATGGCCCGGCATGCCTCGGCAATCTCATTGACGGTTTCCCCGGCCATCTTCTGCTCCTGGATTCCGAAAAGCTTCCCAAGCAGGTCCTTGCCTTTGCCGGCTACGTTGTAGCGGGAGCCGAACCTTATCAGGAAATGCCGGACTTCAGGCTGGAATATGACAATCAGCGCTAGGACACCGACATCTATGAAGGTGCCGAGAAGGGCGTTCATGAGCCTCATGTTGAGTGCGGCTACGATGACCCGGAGCACGAACAGCAGGATGAGTGCTACGAATATGCTCATGGCTGCCGAACCTCTTATCCAGCGGAAGACCAGGAAGATCAGGACCGCCACCATCAGGATGTCCAGGCAATCAGCCAGGGAAAGGCTCAGGAATCCGAAAATCGCATTGATATTTGAAGGCATTATTATCTGTTTTAAGTCCTGCAAAGATACTGATTTCTCTTTGATTATTAGGACTTAGGCTTGTGGAAAACTTTGTTAATTGAAAAAAAATTCGTACATTTGCAGCCCGCAAAATTGTGCGGATTAACTTAAAGTATTTAGTTACAATTAATTAAACAACCAATGCCTGGATTAATTGGAAAGAAAATCGGAATGACTTCCGTTTTCGGTGCTGATGGAAAGAATATTCCATGCACCGTCATCG
>CADBMD010000080.1 GCA_902795735.1 uncultured Bacteroidia bacterium | reverse complement strand
CATCAGGAAGATCACACAGTCATATTCAGACTTTATCATCTCTGCCTCTGCCATCATGAGGCGGATCTGGGAGGCCCTTGCCATAGTACTCCCTGGCTGGTCTTTTTCGCTCTTCCACCAGAGATGGGTGTTCAGGACGGCAAAGACCTTTCCTGTGGCCAGATGGCTGAAAACAGCAGAAGTGAAGGACTTGGTGTTACCGTTGCTGAAATGGGATGGCGTGTAGAGATTGTAGTTGACCTTGAGGAGCCGGACTGCAGTGCTGTCGTAGAAGACGGGTGTGAAATTCCATGATCCGTCTTCAGGACAGGCGTTAGTGAAGCCCAACGACTCGAGCTTCGGCGAAAGATGGCCGTCCATGTGGGATGAATATTCCTGAAGGGTGACAATGTCCGGCTTGTAGTCGGCTATGAGCTTGGCGAATCCGATGCTCCTGGTGGAATCACGCGGGTCCACCCCCACTTTCGCCCACTCCTCCGGGATTCTCTCACTATCGTACTGCCAGATGTTGTCGTCGAAGATCCTGAGATTCGTCCCGGGACTTCTGAGTTCAGGCGCAGCCTGTGGTTCGAATTTTAGTTCATCCAGAGTCCTGACCTTGTAGAGCCTCCACTTGGGATCGAAGGAGAGGACTTTGTCAGGATTCTTGAAATAGACATGGTTGGTCCACCACCTGGTTTCTGCAACTGTATAGACAATCTTTCCGGAAGGCTTGTCGTAGTTTATCGACTTCACATTATCAATCCCCTCCATCGGAGCAAAGGGACTGAAAGACTTGGACGGGATGTCAAAGAGAAAGACTCCCTCATGGTTGGTCATTATGAAGGCATCGTCTCCGGCAGGGACCAGGTCATGTCCTCCAATGCTTGGAAGAGGAACGGATTCTTCCATTACCATGGAAGGTTTGTCCGTCTCCCAGTCCTTGAGGGTGTACCTCCTCAGCTCGTCATAGCCGAGAGCGAACAGGCTCTGGTACTTTTCCGACCAGACTACCCCATGACCTGAATAGAGTGAATCCCTCCAGATGCACTCGTTGCTCCGGGAGATATCGTAGATCTCGATGCTGTTCCCTCGGGGATTGGTCGAATTGGCTACCACGATCCTGTTTCCGGGAAGCATGTCTGCGGAATGGGACATGGGAGTATGGGCATAGAAAAGGCATTTCTTGGTGGCTATGTCAAGAAGGATCGTACCATCGGAGGACGATGTCATAAGGAGCTGCTTCCCTCCATTCACAGGTTTGCAATCATCCAGGACCTTGATCCAGTTACGCGCTTCATCCGGAATCTGGCCATAGGATTCAAAGATGTTCCAATGCCAGAGGATGGCCAGGGAATCGCCTTCGGAGGCTGCGGCATCTACTATGTAAACATCCTTGTCGCCGCATGCGATGAAGTAGTCTCCCCGTTTTTCCGGTTTCGGAGATGCGCATCCGACAAGGACGATTGCCGTCAGGACGGCATGTAAAAGATGTTTTGGCATGATGGTTTGTACTTTAGTGTCAATTGTGGTGTTTTATCATGAGAACCCAATCCTGGGTGTCCGGGCGGTCAGGAAGGACAAGTTTTCCTTCCTCGTTAACTGTCCTGAACAGGGGTTCTGCCCTTTGCCCGGTGCGTGGATTGTACCAGTTCTGTTCGACTTCAAGGCCTGGAGCAAGGCCGCCCAAGGTGCCGGTCAGATGCTCCCGCGAGAAGAAGTAAAGCACATGGGTTCCGTCGGGAGTCTTTGCATGAGCCCATGCGGCCGCCTTGGGAGAGAATGACGGATCACCAGGAAGGACCGGTTCCATGTCCCACCAGTTGAAGGACTCAAAGTAGTTCCTCAGGTGGATCATCTGGTTGGCGCTTGGGTAGTCGACAGACTCGGACCAGTGCTTGAGCTTGTCTTCTTTAGAGATCAAGTCAACCCCGTCATGGGAGTCGGAATTGATGTCGTAGGAACTCTTGTAAAGCCAGATGTCTATGGCTCCGTAGCCATAGCCGAAGAAGCCGGACAGGAAAGACACCCATCCTTGCACCCTGGAACCGAAATCCTTGGTCCAAAGGCCACAGTAGCGTCCCTCATAGTTCACGGCCGGCCTGGAGGACTCCCAATAGTCGAGGACCATTTCAGGACTGACCGGTCCATTGAGGGAAGGACTCCACTGTACTGCCCACCAGTTGTGACCCGTACGTTCAGCTACACTATCATCGGCGAACACCGAGGCTCCCCCGCCGTCGGCTCCGGATTCCCCCGCAGAGACTCCCCTGCCTGTCACCGTGGTGTAATACGAATTCTCCTGATGGCCCGAAAGAGGATGGGAATAAGCGTCATGCTTGTGGAGATATTCAGCGACCTTGACCCAGGGATTTGAGGAATAATCATAAACCCGCTGGTCGCCTCTCTCGTGGTAGAAATCGTTGTCAATCTCCTGGGCAAGGGTCCAGAAGACGGGATAGGCACCGAACCTGGCGACCCAGTAACGGGAGATGTTTTCGAGGGCCCTGTCATCTGAAGCAAGGGCGGCATTCATCGCACTGGCAAAGAAAAACTCGGCATTGGCGTGGACCAAACCCTTCCCGGCGATGTAACCGTAGTACTTGTCGGCCGTCTGGAATCCGGGAATATCCTCCTGGTCCATCTTCCCGTCTGTCAGATTGAAAGCTGCCCCGATGGGTTCGCTCTGATAGACAGTGAAGCCTTGCTGCACCCTCTTGTCCACTATGTACCTGAAGTGAGATTCCGCTCCAGTCTCACCGGCATGGGGACCCGGCTCGTCAAATTCCTCGGTGTACATCCCCCAATGGGTGTCACCAAGATAGAAGAACGGAGTCCCGTCGGCATATTCCATGTACTTCCTTCCAGGCACGACCTTGACGAAGCCGTGACGGTAGATCTCCAGGTCGCCGTCATATTCCTTGCAGGTAAAAGATCCCTTTTTCCCGTCAAGCGACGGATCTTCCTTGCAAGAAGTCCTCCACTTCCATCTGCCTGAAGCGGTCGGGGCAAACCGGACCGTGAAGGCTCCCCCACCGTCCCAGAATGCCGGACGGACGATCTTTTCGCCGGTCTTGGAATTGGTGAACTCGACGTCCATCCAAACCTCATCGGCACCGGAAGACGAGTAATCCTCCGAAGAAGCAAAAGTGATTTCCTTGACTTGCCACGTCCGGGTATCATCCCCGGAGGAACAAGCTGCCGCAAGCGAGAGCAGCAGGATTGCCATGTACAAAAAACTACGTTTCATTGAAGTGTGATCTTTCCTATGATCTTGGAGTTTGCTGTGTTGGAGATATTGCTCATCGCCTCGATGTCTATTACCAGAGGCGCCGCACCTTCGTCGGCCTTGACAAAAAGGTCTATTGTGAAAGGTGAATATTCAGAAATCCTCAGATCCTTCTTGCACTCAAGGCCCCCGTAGAATACCATGTCGTTGGTCAGATCGACATTGTTGCTGTGGCGGACGAACTTATAGTGCCAACCTTTCACCTTGGTGTCCATGACTGCACGCAGGACAGGAGCCAGTTCCACCGAAGGGCAGTTGGAATTGGAGAAAGCCAAGGTGATCTTCTTGATTTCGCCTGGAGTGACATCCACTTTGACGGATTCCGCAGCCTTGCCATCATAGTTCATCACAGGGAACTCGTTCAGGTGCTTGAGAAGCCACCACGCGACTCCGGTTCCAGAGCAAACGGGAGCTTCGGCCGCACCGGTGCCGGTGCTCTCCGGGAAAAGATCCATCCCGCCGGCTCCATACATCCAGAGCGTCCAGAGCCCGGGCATGGCACCGGCATCTTCATGTCCGAGGACACAGTCCTTAGACACTTTGAGGAAATCCTTCCTGGGATCGTAGGCATCTATCCCTGCATAGTAAGGGGCTAGCATGATTGCCGTCTCCTTCCCGATCTTGTCCATCAGGCGAACTATGGAATAGCTGGTTTCCTTCATTTTGTTCTGGTTTGAATACCAGAAGCCAAGAGGTCCGTCAGTCTGTGTACCATCCCCCCAGGTACTCATCTCCATCGCATCATTGTCATTGGTGATGTTTCCGCCAAAACACCATGGACCGCAAAGGTAGAAGCACTTGCGGTCGCCACGGTAGGTCGCGACAAGCTTCATCCGTTCCTTGCAATAGGCGGCGTCCGCCACTGTCATGTAATTGACAGAAGTGTAGTCCACACTGAAGCCTGCGTCTGTCAGAAGGTCGATGGTCCTCCTGTCTGTCTCCTCATTGTTATAGCCCACCTCCGAATCGTTGACGGCCGTCTCCATTGTCGCTTCGAAGAAGGCACTTTTGCCTACAAAAGTGTCATAAAGGGCCTTGCATGTCTCCTGGGGCGACTTCTTGTTCTGATAGACCATGCACCACATGTCGATGAAATTCGTGTAGAAGCCGGTCAGGTTCTCGCGGACATAGTTCCATTTCGACCTGTTGGAAGGATCGGTGATCTCGTGCCAGCGATTGTCCCAGCCCCAGTAAACGAGGGCATTCCTTTTGGGAAGGGTCTTGACGGTCTTCCCGCTGTGGTCTTCAAATACGGTTTGTTCCTGGGAATGAGTCTCTTCATTCTCTACACCCATATTGGTAC
This sequence comes from uncultured Bacteroidia bacterium, assembly GCA_902795735.1. Classification (GTDB taxonomy): domain Bacteria; phylum Bacteroidota; class Bacteroidia; order Bacteroidales; family UBA932; genus Cryptobacteroides. The sequence continues at coordinate 4,001 of CADBMD010000080.1, read as the reverse complement.
AAGTGCAGGAAACGAATAAAAGGACTAAAGAAATGAATTTAAGATTCATGACTTCTATGTAAGTATAGTGTTATCATTTCGAGCGGTATTCCGAAGGGGTCATGCCGACAGTACGCTTCATATAACGCGTAAGCATCGGCGGCGCAGGGAAATGCATCCGGTCAGTGACCTCGGTCAGGGTCAGGGACGGATCATTCAAAAGAAGGAGTATCTCGTGGACGGTATAGTACTCAATCCAGTGCAGGGCACCCTTCCCGGTAATCTTCTGGCAGACAGCCGAGAGGTATTTGGGAGTCACGCAGAGTTCGCCTGCATACCAGGCAACCTCGCGCTGTTCCCGGCAATTCTGCTGGGCCAGGGTAAGGAACCGCATGAAGAGTTGGGCTGAATTCTCATCAGTGTCGGCTTTTTCCATCTCACGAGAATAGATGTCCCACATGTCCATAAGCAGGATCTGGAAGACTCGGCCGACGAGTTCATCATGGAAGATGACGCGCCCGGACTGGATCCTGCGCCAGAACTGGGAGAAATCGGCTTCTATTATGTCCCATTCATCGGCTTCCAGATGAAAGACCGGATGAGTCTTGATGTAGACATAGCCTTTGGTGGCCCAAACTTGCTCTGGATTGTAAAGGTTCAGGAAAGGGTTGGAAATCAGGAGGAAGTCGGCATCGAAATCATCCGAGTAAGACACATTCGAGATCAGGGTCGTCATCTGCCATATGACCAGGTCCCCGGGACCTGCCACAAAGGGCTTCCCCATCGCATCAAAGGACATTTCACCGCTTCGGCAAAGGATATGGCAGTGATAGTTCTCCTTGTAGCTGTCAGGAAACTTCCCGTCCCCGATAGTGTTGTAAATCAAAAAATCTTCCATAACCCTAAAGTTACGGAAGATTCTTGATTTATCAATATTCTCTTTTACTGATTGGCAGCCTGGGCAAGGATAAGGTTGACTTCCCTGTCGCAGTGGGATGCTGCTGCGCCGTGGATAGCAACCCCTGCCGTGAGATTGGCTTCCGGAACGGTCATTTTGATCTGGCGGATGCTGCCTCCCAGGCCGCTTCCTTCATGGGAACAGAACGGGACTATCTTCTTCCCTGCAAAATCATAGCTCTCAAGGAATGTGAATACTGCCATCGGCGGCTGGCCCCACCAACAGGGATAACCGAGGATGATGGTGTCGTACTGGTCCATGTTCTCCACCACGGCGGTGAGCTCTGGACGAGCCTTGGCACGGAGTTCTTCTTTAGCCTCCTCGATGCAGACCATATAGTCTGGGGAATATTTCTTCACCGTGTCTATCTGGAAGACATCAGCTTCCGGAAGCTGTGCCTTTATCTTCTCCACAATGACTTCATTGTTGCCTTTTGCAAGGTTGCGTATGCTGCCGTCCACGTAATTCTGTCCACGGCGGGAATAGAATGCTATGAGTGTCTTTGCCATAACTGTAATCATTTAACTGATGCAAAGGTCGGCTTTTTTCCGGCTTTTCTGTTATCGAAATTTCCGGGATAATTATCGAATTCTCTTTCTCTCTGGCCGCTTTTGGAAAAAATGCTATTTTTGTGGTATATGAGACGATTATTTCTATCCGCACTCCTCGTCCTTGCCGGAATGGACGGCCTCTTCGCAAAAACTCCGGACAACGTTCCCTACAAAGTGACTGTAAATGAATATTCCAAGGAGCCCCTGAGCCCCCTGCTCTACGGCAACTTCATCGAATTGGGTTACGGCCTTCAGGTGGAGGCGATGTACGGAGAGATGCTTTTCAACCGGAGCTTCGAGCGTTTCCTCCCCTACCGGTCGATCAACAAATCCTGGTTCGACCTCTATTATGATGAACAGGATCCCGGAAAGGGGTACGAGAAAGACTGGAGCAAGTTCGACTGGTACCACAGCGGCTACGAGCACAACAGCTGGTACGCCGCTCCCAACACCCCGGGGAAGGGCAGCTGCATTGCAGACGAGGACACTTTCTTCCTCACGGAGACTCCGCAGCGGAAGGTTACCCTGACGCCAATCGAAGGAGGATCCGGGCATGGTAAGCAGTGCCTGCGGGTCCGGAATGACGAAGATGTTCGCTGGGCAGCCCTCGCCCAGGACGGGAAGTACCTTGTCAAGGGGAAGACCTATGCCTTCGGCGGCATGTTCAAGTCTGAACACGGTCCCCTGGGAGCTGAAATACGCATCTATCCGCAAGGAAAGTGGGAAGATCCTATCGCGGTTATCCCGCTTGAAGCCGTTGCCGACGAGTTCGCCCGCCGCGAGTGCGTGTTCGACAATCCGTCATTCGAAGGCTATGCGACTTTCAGCCTGTGGATCCCGCCGAAGTCGGCTGTCATTGTGGATGATTTCACCCTAAAGGCAACAGACAACTACTACGGGTGGCGTCCCGAGGTGGTCGAGATCTTCAAGCAACTGGCCCCAAAGGTGGTCCGTTTTCCTGGCGGTTGCTTCGCCTCGTTCTATGACTGGCGCGAGGGTGTGGGGCCGCTGTCGGAGCGTGTCCCGACCGATTCCTATTTTTGGGGCGGATTAAACTACAACGACGTCGGCACTGCGGAATTCGCGATGCTCTGCAAGGCGGCAGGGGCGCAGATGCAGATGTGCGTGAACGTCTACCATCCTTCCAAACGTCAGTACGATGTGGATTTCCCGGAATGGCAGGGCCGCCTCGACTACAGTTTCCCGAAGTTCATGAGTCTTTCCGAAGGCGCCCGCTCTGCAGCCGACTGGGTGGCCTACTGCAACCTTCCTGCAGGGACGCATCCGATGGCTGACCTGCGGGCCAGTCACGGCTTTCCAGAGCCTTTCGGCGTACAGTTCTGGGAGCTTGACAACGAAGTGTTCCGCTGGTACGAAGCCGACGACTATGCATTGGCGGCAGTGGTGTATTCACGTGCGATGAAGGCAGTGGACCCCTCCATCAAGATCGGTCTCTCATCCTATGGCGGCCGTCCCGGGAAGCCGGGCTACCACGAGGCGCTTGAAGACATGCTTAGGATAGCCGGAAAAGATATCGATTTCCTCGCAGACCGGGCGGACGCAGACAAGATGACCCGGGCAATGATTGCCAAAGTACGCGCGTACAATGCCGCCAACGGCACAGACATCAAGTACTGCGACACGGAGTGGCTGGCCTACAACACTGACCGCAAGCGCGATGCTTACAACATGGCCGAGCGCGGAGAGGCTACGAAATCCTTCATGTTCAGCAAGTGGATGTATGCCCTCAACCTGCTGAAAAACTTCATGGGATTCCAGCGGATGGGTGACGAGATGCTGTTCGTGAATTTCAACAACCTGGCTAACACTCACAGCCAGTGCGTGATGGACACGCCCAAGGAGGGAGCGTTCCTGACTGCTTCAGGCCGAGCGATGTCCTTCCTGTCACATTCTCCGGCCGCTCGCATCCTTCAAATCGAGGACTATGCGCCCAGCATGGAAGAGGACTTCCAGGTGCAGGCGGCCTGGGACCGTGAACGGCGTCGTCTCGTCCTGTATGTATGCAACCGTACAGGATCTGCTCGCAAAGCCGTTTTCGACCTGTCCGCCCTTGGCCGACGTTTCACCTCTGCCTCTCAGACATGCTTGATGGCCGACAGTCCCATGGTCATGAACACGCTGACCGATCCGGATGCCATAAAAGTGCAGGAAAAGAAGGTGAAAGTTCCTGTCCGCAAAGACCTCTGCTCCGTCGAGGCTCCTGCCTGGTCCTTCACGGAACTAGTCCTGGAATAAGTCTTGCCCTGGTGAGTGAAATCCCTTGAAACGCTCACGGATGCGCGAGTGAGGTTGGTGAGCAAAACAGGACGAAACGCCCTATCCATGCGATTACCTCCGTCGAATCGACGTCCGCAGTCCTTGCATTTATATCGCTGGACACGGCCTCTCAGGCCATTGTGGACCACATTTGTGGACCCACAGAAAAAGCATTTTTTTTAGCATATCAGTAATGAGCGCTGCAAAGATATGAATTTCAGATAATTACAACGATT
>CADBMD010000079.1 GCA_902795735.1 uncultured Bacteroidia bacterium | reverse complement strand
CTCGATCCAGACACCATCCGCATTGATCTTGCTCTTGATGTTACGGTCGGCGGAGCAGCTGACGCCCATTCCGATCGGGCAGCTGGCTCCATGGCGGGGAAGGCGGATGACACGGATGTCATGAGCGAGATACTTACCGCCGAACTGGGCTCCAAGACCGATCTTCTGGGCTTCCTTGAGAAGTTTCTGCTCCAGGTCGATGTCACGGAAAGCACGCCCGGTCTCATCGCCGGTAGTAGGAAGCGAATCGTAAAACTTGATGCTGGCAAGCTTGACTGTCAGCAGGTTCTTCTCAGCAGATGTACCACCGATCACGAAAGCGATATGGTAAGGAGGGCAAGCCGCCGTACCCAGGGAACGCATTTTCTCGACAAGGAAAGGAAGCAGGGTGCCTTCGTTCTGGATGGTGGCCTTAGTCATCGGATAGAAATACGTCTTGTTGGCTGATCCGCCACCTTTGGCGACCATGATGAAACGGTACTCAGACCCACGGACCGCCTCGATGTCGATCTGCGCGGGAAGGTTGCACTTTGTGTTGACCTCATCGTACATGTTCAGGGGAGCATTCTGGCTGTAACGCAGATTCTCTTGCGTGTAAGTGTTGAATACACCCAGGCTCAAAGCCTCTTCATCTTCAAAGTCCGTCCAGACTCCCTGGCCTTTTTCGCCATGGATAATCGCGGTACCGGTGTCCTGGCAGAACGGGAGCACTCCTTTAACGGAAGTCTCAGCATTGCGCAGGAACTGAAGAGCGACATATTTATCATTCTCGGAGGCCTCAGGATCGTTCAGTATGGCCGCGACCTGCTCGTTGTGGGCTCGCCTGAGCATGAACTGGCAATCATGGAAACTCTGCTGGGCGACCAGCGTGAGCGCCTCTGGAGAAACCTCGAGGAGAGTTTTGCAAGAACCGTCAGCATCACATAGCTTGGTGGTTTTTACAAGTTTCTCAGATCCCGGGATCTTGTAGTACTCTGTAGTGTCCTGTCCCAACTGGAACATAGGAGCGTATTTAAAATCTGCCATAATTATAATTTATTGATTATCAGTCTATATCTTCAATATTTTCAGTTACTCCGCCAGCGCCTTCCTGCATAAGGTAACGCCGCATGAACTCATTGAGGTCGCCATCCAGGACCCCCTGGGTGTCGGCCGTCTTGTAGCCGGTGCGCAAGTCATTGACCATTTTGTACGGATGAAGGACATAGGAACGTATCTGGGAACCCCATTCTATCCTCTTCTTCTGCCCCTCCAGCTTGTCCCTCTCTTCCTGCCTCTTCTTCATAGCCAGGTCGTAAAGCCTGGAACGAAGCAGAAGGAGAGCCTTGGCCCGGTTCTTCGGCTGGTCACGGGTCTCGGTGTTCTCAATCAGGATCTCCTCTTCCTTCCCGGTGTCGGGATCCTGGTAAAGATAGCGGAGACGGACTCCGGATTCAACCTTGTTCACGTTCTGGCCGCCATGCCCGCCGGCACGGAAAGTATCCCACGACAAACGCGACGGATCCACGTTGACCTCGATCGTGTCATCCACGAGAGGATAAACGAAAACAGAGGAAAAAGTGGTCTGCCTTTTACCCTGGGCATTGAAAGGAGATATGCGCACCAGGCGGTGGACCCCATTCTCAGCCTTAAGGTAGCCGTAGGCATATTCCCCGTCGAACTCCACGGTAACGGATTTCACCCCGGCTTCATCCCCGTCCTGCAAGTCGGTGACGACGGTCTTGTAGCCATTGCGCTCTCCCCAGCGAAGATACATCCTCATGAGCATGGCGCTCCAGTCATTGGCTTCGGTTCCGCCAGCCCCGGAGTTAATCGTAAGTATTGCCCCGAGGGAATCGCCCTCAGCGCCGAGCATGTTCTTCATTTCAAGGGATTCGATGTCACCGAGAGCAGTCCCATAGGCGGCTTCCAGTTCCTTGACCTCCGGGGAAGAAGCATCATCATCCTGGACGCCGTCAATGCTTTCCTTTGCAAACTCATAAAGCACATCCAGGTCCTCGACTCCGGAAAAAGCCTTGTCAAAACCCGTCACCCAAGCTTTTATGCCATTGAGGTTCTTCATGAAAGCCTCTGCGGCTTTGGGGTCGTTCCAAAAGTCGGGCGACTCTGTCTTCTTCTGCAAGGAGGCGACCTGAGCACGCTTCCCCGGGATGTCAAGGCAAGTGTTCAGGGTTTCAAGCCGCGCACGCAAGGCTTCGATCTGCTCTTTGGTTATCATCGATTATCTTTATCTCTAAAAGACTACAAAAATAGGTAACTTTGACGAAAATAGCTATCTTGTAGGAAAATTAGTTTCCCGACATGAAAAGATTCTCAACTATTCTCCTGGCATTCTGCATAGCATCCGTTTGCCAGGCCAACGCTCAGGCTCCAGAGCAAAAAGACCACTCTTACGTTACTAAAGCCGGCAGGATGGACCGCAGCAAGATGAACATAGGCGTTTATCACCTCAGGCCCTATGCAAGGACGGAAGCCCACATAAAGGACCTGGCCGACTGCGGCGTGGATTTCGTCATCTGCATGGATTACGACCGTCCCGCCCTTGACCTGTTCAGCAAATACGGTGTCGGTGCGATAGTGAGCGGCATCGTTCCCGGTTGGTGGGGTGGAGACGGTGACAATGCCGGGAATCTCAGAGAGACAAATCCCATCTCCAAGTATGTCGAAGCGGCCGCCAGCTTCAAGGATCACCCTGCGATCTGGGGCATAGACATCGGTGATGAACCTTCCGCCCTGGATTTTCCTTATTACCGGGAAGTCATGACCAAGGTTGAAGAGTTGTTCCCGAACCAGTTCGCATTTCTCAACCTCTATCCGAACTATGCGTCCGTCTCACAGAACACAGCCGACCAGACACGCAGCCAGCTGGGTACTCCCACCTACGCGGAGCACATCGAGGAATACTGCAAGTACGTCCCTGCAGATTACCTTTCATACGATTTCTACTACAAGAATGTAGGAGTGACGAAGGATTACCAGAACCTGAAGATCGTCTCCGACGCATGCCGCAAGACCGACCGCGGAATGTGGGTTACAGTACAGGTCAACAGTTATGATCCCAAAGTCTGGATCACAGAGAACGAACTGCGGTTCCAGGCCTACTCCGCCCTTGCTTTCGGTGCAGAGAACATTACCTGGGCCTGCTACACTGCCGGATG
>CADBMD010000078.1 GCA_902795735.1 uncultured Bacteroidia bacterium | reverse complement strand
CAAAGCTGACGAAGACGTCAGGATGGGTATCATTACGGACGTGAAGCAGGAGCTCAGGCGCTGCTCCGCCCTTAAGATCATGTACGCAGCCCGCAAGGCCGGACAGTAAACCCATCAAAGCATAATTAATAAAGAGGTGTTTCAATACGAATCACCTCTTTATTTGTTATAAGGAAAGAACTTATTTTGTATTGCTCCTCTTTGTCTTGGCTGATTTTTATAGTATCTTTGTGAGATATGTAAATAAATGTCAAGAATGAGCGTTATCACAAGGACAAAGGTGAAAGACTTGCTTAAGTCTACACCAGGGCAGGAAGTGCTTGCCAAAGGTTGGGTAAGGACAAAAAGAGGAAACAAACAGATAAAATTCGTCGCGCTCAACGACGGGTCGACAGTAAATAACATCCAAGTAGTCATAGACATGGCATCATTCGATGATGCACTCGTGTCAAAGATCACCACAGGAGCCAGCCTTGCTGTCACAGGACAACTGGTCGAGTCCGTCGGAAGCGGACAGGCTGTCGAGATCCAGGCCACAAGCGTGGAAATCCTGGGAGAATGCGACCCTATGCGTTACCCCCTCCAGAAGAAGGACACCTCGCTGGAATACCTTCGCACCGTCGCTCACATGCGCCCGAGGACAAACACCTTCGGAGCAATCCTCAGGATCCGTCACGCCATGGCCTTCGCCATCCACAAATTCTTCAACGACAAAGGCTTTGTGTACCTCAACACTCCTCTCATCACAGAGTCGGATGCAGAAGGCGCCGGAGACATGTTCCAGGTTACAACCCTCAACCTCGAAAACGTCCCCAAGAAAGACAACGGCAAGGTGGACTTCAGCAAGGACTTCTTCGGGAAAAAGACCAGCCTGACCGTAAGCGGACAGCTGGAGGGAGAACTTGGTGCCACTGCACTTGGAGAAATCTACACCTTCGGCCCTACTTTCAGGGCAGAGAATTCAAACACGCCCAGGCATCTTGCAGAATTCTGGATGATAGAGCCAGAGATGGCATTCTACGACATCAACGACAACATGGTCCTGGCCGAAGAATTCGTAAAGTACCTCGTGCAGTATGCCTTGGACAACTGCATGGATGATCTCCAGTTCCTGAACAGCAAGTATGACGACGGGCTGATCGAAAGACTTCACAGCGTCCTAGGAATCGAATTCCAGAGACTCGCCTACACTGACGCAGTGGAGATCCTCGAAAATGCTGTGAAGAATGGCGTACAGTTCGAATTCCCGGTCAGCTGGGGCACCGATTTCCAGAGCGAACACGAACGCTACCTGGTTGAAAAGCACTTCGGAAAGCCTGTTATCCTCACAGATTTCCCCATGGCGATCAAGGCCTTCTACATGAAGCAGAACGATGGTTGCGCTCCCGGACGTGAGACTGTACGCGGAATGGATGTCCTCTTCCCCAAGATCGGAGAAATCATAGGAGGCTCCGAAAGGGAAGCTTCCCTTGAGAAACTCGAAAAGAGAATCACAGACCTCGGCATGAGCCGCAAGAACCTGGAATGGTACATCGACACAAGAAGGTTCGGTACAGTGCCTCACAGTGGCTTCGGCCTCGGCTTTGAAAGACTGCTCCTCTTCGTCACCGGAATGTCCAACATCCGTGACGTCATTCCTTTCCCCAGGACTCCCAAGAACGCTGAATTCTAATATTCAAAAGATATGCTTGTCATCGGTATCGCCGGAGGCTCCGGCTCAGGAAAAACTACAGTCGTCAATTCCATCACCAGCAGACTCAAGGAAAAAGTGGTCGTCATTCCGCAGGATTCCTACTACAAGGATTCCAGCCACCTTCCAATGGAGGAACGCCAGCAGATCAACTTCGACCATCCGGATGCAATCGACTTCAATCTCTTGTGCGAACAGCTTGCATCCCTCAAGGAAGGCAAGACGATCGAGCAACCGGTGTATTCCTACATAACCTGCTCCCGCTCCAAGACTGAAACGGTGACTGTCGCCCCGGCCGAAGTCATCATCATCGAAGGAATCCTCATCTTCACATGCAAGGAGCTCCGAGACCAGATGGACATCAAGATATTCGTAGATGCCGATGATGACGACCGCCTGATGAGGGTCATGGCCAGGGACATCCTTGAAAGGGGCAAGACTGTAGAGACTGTGATCGAACGCTACACAAAGACTGTCAAGCCAATGTACCTCCAGTTCATCGAACCGAGCAAGCGCTACGCAGACATAATAATCCCTCAGGGAGGACACAACAAGGTGGCAATAGACATCATCTCGGCCACCATCGAAAAATCCATCAGGGACAAGAAAAGGGAAGAAAGCAAGTAAGCAATGCTGAGCAGCGAAGACAAGGCAGGACTCTACATCACGGTGATATTCCATCTTCTGGTGATCATCGTGCTGCTGGCATGCCAGATCGGCGCTGCCCTAAGGAGAGACAACTCATTCGTAATCGATTTCTCCAAACAGGAAGAAGTTGAAAGGCAGAAGGCCGAAGAGAATTTCAAGGAGGAAGTCAGCGACAGGCTCGACCAGCTTCTTGCTTCCGCCGTCGGAGTGCCTATCCGCAACATCGCCGTCGACAGGAGTTCCGCACTTAAGGACGACCGTAACACCAATGCCGAACAGCTCTACAAAGATGCTGAACGGCTGGCCCAGGAACTGAAGGACGGAGTCAAGCTGGATGAACCGGACGATGACTATGTCGCTGTCAACAAGCCTGCCGTCAAGAAAGAAGAGCCCAAGAAACAAACATATAGCGGACCTTCGGTTGTCTCCTACGCCCTTGAAGGAAGGAAAGCCAGCCGGCTTTCCATCCCTGCCTACAGATGCCTCGGAGCCGGACACGTCACGGTCATAATCACCGTCGATCCTTCCGGGAACGTGGTGAATGCAAAGATCCAGGATGATGCATCCTCTTCGGACAAATGCCTGAGAGATTTTGCCATCAGGGCCGCCAGGCTTTCTAAATTCTCGGCATCCACTTCCGCTCCTCCCAGGCAGCTCGGAAACATCGTTTACATGTTCATAGCCCAGTAAACTCTCCTTACGATGAACAAGAAGACCTTGACAGCCCTGATCATCCTCGCCGTGGTACTCATGGCAGGGATTGGCTTTGCTATCAAGCATCTTTACAACGAAGACGACACAAAGGACCAGACGGCCCAAACCGTGCGGTTCATTGAACATCACGAACTCGTCGAAGCAGTTCCTTCAGATGCTGCCTTTGTGTTCTGCGTGAAGGATTTCGGCAGGGCTTGCGAACTGCTGGGAGACAGCGTGGCCGTGTTCAATGAACTCACGTCAGGGAAATTCAGTGAAATCGTCCATGAGTCATACCCTGCCCTCAGGAGGGCTCCCGCCATCATTTCCGTCCATTACAGCAAGGACATGCCGCCTCTCCTCGTCGTGAAATCACCCATCGCAGCGAACGATTCCACATCCAATGATGCGGCGAAACTTCTTGCCACGGCAGACTCCTCCGGCTTGTTCTCCAAGGTCAAAGGTGACCTCATCCTGATCTCTTCCTCTGAGACGATCGTCAATTCCTCGATCAGGCACATGGATGAAGGCCACTCTATCCTGGAATCCAACGGGTTCGCCGAAATTGCTTCAAAGGCTCCCGGTAGCGACATCATCTTCGCTTCGAACGCCTACACCGACAACATATTCGAGACTTTCCTCTCCAGAAGGTTCCGTAAGAGAGCATCGTTCATAAAAGAACTGGCCACCTGGACAGCTTTCAGCATAAACCGCCATTCTTCTTCCGAAGTCTCGATGAGCGGAGAGTTGCTATATGGAAGCGACCCAGCCTACTACATGAATGTCCTGCGCCATGCCGGCACTTCTTCGGTGGAAGTAGCACAAGCGGTCCCTGCCAACGTGGATTTCATCATCGACCTCCCCCTCGGAAACTTGACAGCCTATCTTAAAGCCTACAGGAACTACCTTGACGCCAAGACCAGGCTGGACAAATATGAATATGCCCTCTCGAAGCAGAAGAAAGAATCCGGAAAGAACGCGGAAGAATGGGCAAAGTCCCTCGGCATAAAAGAGATTGCGGTTGTCAACACCCACATCGCCGGGAAGTTGCGCCAAGTCCTGCTCATAAAACCAGGCAGCAAGGTCTCAGCCGAGAGCATCAGGGATTTCTCCCCTTTCGCCGGATATGCACAGGCCCTTTTCGGAGACATATTCACAGGAGAAGATGAATCATCTGCAGATGTGGTGAACGGCTGGATCGTAGCCGGTGCCGACGATGCCGTCCGGGAATATTCAAAGACCCTGGATGAAACACTTGGCGAACGCCTCAGCGCCAACGGCCTTGGCGACAGGATTCCCTCCAAGGGCTGCGGATTCTGGATGTACCATTCCCTTACGGAAGACCCCAACCTGATAGACGCCTCGTTCAGCCAGCCGATGGCAAAAGGACTCCGCAAAGTCATCAAAGGGGTGACGTTCGTGCCAGTCACTCTCGCAGCCATGTCCAGCGGCGACAAGATGACTCTGGAGATGAACCTGGCCAGGACGAACATATCCAAGAGCAAAGCCCCTGCAGCCCCTTCAAGGGACACGACCTTGATCATCCCGGGAGGACCGTTCAAGGTCATGAACAGCGCGACCGGGAAGATGGTCACGCTCTACCAGAACAAGCATCTGTCCATCTGCCTGCAGGATGAGAATGGGAAGGACCTGTGGGGTATCCCTTTCAAGTTCCCCATGTGCGGCTACGTCAGGGAGGTGGATTTCTATAAGAATGAAAAGCTGCAGTACCTCTTCGCTGCAGACAGCAAATTGTACCTCATTGACAGGCTGGGACGTTTCGTGGGCGGTTTCCCGGTTGACTTAGGCAAGAAAATTGCGGTCGGTCCCGAGGTGTATGACTTCGCCGGTTCGAAAGACTACACGGCGATGGTCCTCTACAAGGACAACACTGTCGGTATGTACGACTTAAGTTCAAAGGCGCCATCCGCATCCTTTGCCGGTATCACCGCAAAGGAGACGATCAAGAGCCTGCCTGAACTCCTTGCCGGAGAAGGAACGAAGTATTGGATTGTAAGGACTTCGAGCCAGGCTATCGTGTATCCCTTCAACGGAGGCGAGCCTCTGGTACAAGGAGAAGGCAACAAGATGATCCGGCCCGACAGCAAGATTACCATCAACGACAAGGGGGCTTTCGTAGCCAAGTGTTACGATGGGAAAGAAAGGACTTTCAAGTTAAAAAAAGAAAAACGCTAAGATAATGAACGAATTTAACTTCGAATCAGTCAACAAGATGCTCGAAAAGAGCTTCAGGGAGAACTGGGACAGGCAGGCTCTGTCGAACTACCAGGGAGCAAGTCTCTGCTACAGGGACGTGGCCAGGAGGATCGAGAAGCTGCACATAGCCTTCGAGAAGTGCTTCCTCCACAAGGGAGACAAGGTGGCCATATGCGCCAGGAACCAGGTCAATTGGGCTGTCAGCTATCTGGCGACCATAACCTACGGAGCTGTCGTAGTGCCTATCCTTCACGAGTTCAAGCCGGGGAACATCCATTACCTGGTCAACCACTCTGAAGCCAAGGTTCTCTTCGTGGATGATGTCATCTGGGAAGGGCTTAGCGCCGACGAGATGCCCGGAGTCTATGCCGTAGTGAGGATCAATACTTTCCAGCTCCTCTATGCAAAGAACGACCGCATCATCGAGGCCCGCGAGCACATGAATGAATATTTCGGAAAACGTCACCCCAACGCTTTCCTCCCCGAGGACCTCTGCTACTACAAGGACTCTCCCAACGAGATGGCTATGATCAACTACACCTCCGGAACTTCCGGGTTTTCCAAGGGTGTGATGATCCCCTACCGTGCCCTATGCTCCAACATCCAGTTTGCAAAGCATGTCCTTCCGGAACTCAACAACAAGTCCAACGTGGTGTCGATGCTCCCCACCGCCCACATGTACGGGATGATGTTCGAGTTCCTCTTCGAAATGACCATCGGAATGCACGTCCACTTCCTGACCAGGGTACCGAGTCCCAAGATCATCACCCAGGCCCTGCAGGAAGTAAAGCCGGACATCATAATCGCTGTCCCGCTCATCATCGAGAAAGTCTATAAGTCCAAGATACAGAAGATCATAGAGAAAGGCAGCATCAAGACCATGCTCAAGATCCCTGTCCTCAACGACATGGTTCACAAGAAGATTCGCACAGAGCTGGTCACCGCTTTCGGAGGCAAGTTCGTGGAGGTCATCATGGGAGGTGCAGCCTTCAACAAGGACATCGAGAAATTCTTCTGGGACATTGACTTCCCCTATACCGTAGGTTACGGGATGACCGAATGTGCCCCGATCATAACCTATGCCCACTTCGACAAGAAGAAACTTTACTCTTGCGGACAAGCCGCCTACAACATGCAGATCAGGATTGATTCCGAAGATCCCCAGAGGATAGAGGGAGAGATCCAGGTTCTCGGTCCCAACACTGCCCTCGGCTACTTCAAGAACGAAGAGGCCACCAAGGATCTCTTCACCGAGGATGGCTGGATGAGGACAGGTGACATGGGAATCATCGACAAAGACGGGTTCCTGTTCATCAGGGGAAGGAGCAAGTGCATGATCCTCGGTCCCAACGGACAGAACATCTATCCTGAAGAGCTCGAATCTGTCATCAACGCCGTAGCCTATGTCGTTGACTCCCTCGTTATCGAAGACGCAGGCGGACTGACGGCGCTGATCTATCCAGACTACCATCAGGCCGAACTGGACGGGATGACCCGCAACGACCTGGAGAAAAACCTGACCGGCCTGCTTCCCGAGATCAACAAGGAACTTCCTGGTTACGCCCAGATCCGCAAGATTGAGTTCCTGCCTGAAGATTTCGAAAGGACCCCGAAGCGTTCCATCAAGAGATACCTCTACCAGAGAAACGGCAAGTAATGGAAAAATTCGACGAAAGATACCTTGAGATGGCCGGTGTCTGGGCCAGGAATTCCTACTGCAAGCGCCGTCAGGTCGGAGCCCTCATCGTCAAGGACAAGATGATCATCTCGGACGGCTACAACGGGACTCCTTCCGGATTCGAAAACATCTGCGAGGATGAGAACGGAGTGACCAAGCCCTATGTCCTTCACGCCGAAGCCAATGCCATAACCAAGGTGGCCAAGTCCGGCAACAGTTCCCAGGGCGCAACGCTCTACGTCACGGCATCTCCCTGCCTCGAATGCTCAAAACTGATCATCCAGTCCGGAATAAAAAGGGTGGTCTATAAGGATGAATACCGTCTTACTGACGGAGTGGACCTGCTCAGGAGGGCTGGGATAGAGGTCGAAAAGATCGATTAGGATGAAGAAGATATCCCCGATTATAATAGCCATACTCGGCATCATCGTCGGAGCTTTGGCTGTCATGACATTCGATGCATGGCAGCAGAAACGCAACATGCACAGGGTTCAGTACAGTGACTGGAGGAAACTCAACCTGATACTGGACCAGATAGACAAGAACTATGTCGACAGCATCGACACGAAGAACGTAACCGATGCCGCAGTGACCGCCGCCCTTGCCAAACTTGACCCGCACTCCGTCTACATGCCGCCCGTCGAACTCACGGAAGCGGAAACCGACCTCGCCGGCAATTTCGATGGGATAGGCATACAGTTCAACGTCCCCAACGATACTGCCATCGTCATGGAGGTCATTGCTGGAGGGCCTTCTGAAAAAGCCGGGCTTCTCCAGGGCGACAGGATCCTGAAAGTCGGAGACAAAGTCATCGCCGGAGTCGGCTTTCCCCAGGACAGCATGGTCAGGAGGATGAAGGGTCCTGCCGGATCCAAGGTCAACATAACAGTCGGCAGAGGCAAGGAAAACATCGAATTCGAAATAACCCGGGGCAAGATTCCGGTACACTGCGTCGATGCAGCCTTCATGGTGAACGAAACCACAGGCTATATCAAGCTCTCAAAGTTCTCGAAGACCACTTTCCAGGAAGTAAACATCGCAGCCATGAAGCTTCTCGGCCAGGGAATGAAGAAACTCATCTTCGACCTGAGGGACAACACCGGAGGCTATTTCGACCAGGCCATGATGCTCTGCAACCTGTTCCTCGAGAAGGGTGACGAAATAGTCTACATGCAAGGCCTGCACCGGAAGAAAGAAGAATACAAAGCCGACGGCAAGGGCATCCTCAAGGACATAAAGCTATGTGTCCTGATCAATGAGAACTCCGCCTCTTCCAGCGAGATTTTCGCCGGCGCAATCCAGGACAATGACCGCGGTACCATCATAGGAAGGCGTTCATTCGGAAAGGGACTTGTGCAGGAGCCGATCTATTTCAGCGACGGTTCCGGACTTAGGCTCACCGTGGCGCGGTTCTACACCCCGTCAGGAAGATGCATCCAGAAACCATATTCAGACGACTACGGTTACGACATCTACAAACGCTATTCAGACGGCGAGATGTACGATGCCGACAGCATCAAAGTGGATTCCACTGCCGCTTTCAAGACGACCGGAGGAAGGACCGTTTACGGAGGTGGAGGCATCATTCCCGACATATTCGTACCTCTCGACACCACTCGCGCAACGAATTTCTACATTGCCTGCAACCGCAAGGCCACTCAGATGAGATTCGCCTCCGACATGTTCGACAAGTACAGGAGCTCCCTTTCCGAAATAAGCGAATTCCCGCAGCTGGAAAGCTACCTTGACAAAATGGACATCCCTTCCAAGTTCCGTGAATATGCCTCCAGAGTCGATGGGATCTCTTGCACCAGGGAAGAATGGAAAACAACGGAACCCTATCTCCTCCCGCAGCTTCGCGCTCTGGTGGGAAGATATTCAAAACTAGGCGAAGATGCTTTCTACAAGCTCTACCTGGGCGTTGATTCTACCGTAAAGATGGCTATTGAATCGGAGTGACATAGAGTTTCACGTCCTCCTCGCTGACAGGATTCCCTCCAAGGATCATCAGACGCTCAACAACATTGTTGAGTTCGCGGATATTGCCAGGCCATGTCTTCTCCTGGAGGAGTTTCATGGCTTCGGGTGAAAACTCCCTTTCAGGCATGCCGGACTCGGTGCTGACCTGCTTGACGAAATAGTCGACGAGCAACGGGATGTCATCCTTCCTCTCATCCAAAGACGGGACATTGATCACTATCACGCTAAGGCGGTGGTAGAGGTCCTCCCTGAAATTACCAAGTTCGATTTCCTTGCGCAGATCCTTGTTGGTAGCTGCGATGACCCTCACATCCACCACGATGTCCTTGTCGCTTCCTACCCTGGACAGCCTCTTTTCCTGAAGGACACGGAGCACCTTCGCCTGGGCGGCGAGGCTCATGTCGCCGATCTCATCAAGGAAGAGGGTTCCACCGTCGGCCTGCTCGAACTTTCCCTTATGCTGCTTGATAGCAGAAGTGAAAGAGCCTTTCTCATGGCCGAACAACTCGCTTTCAATCAGCTCGGAAGGGATTGCGGCGCAATTGACTTCAATGTAGGGCATGCCGCTCCGGGCGCTTTGTTCGAAGAGGCTCCTAGCCACAAGTTCCTTTCCAGAGCCGTTGGGGCCCACGATCAGTACACGGGCATCTGTCGGAGCCACCTTCCCGATTATGTCGCGGATATGCTGCATGGGGGCGGACTCCCCTATCATCTTCTGGCCGTAAACCTTCTTCTTAAGCTGGCGGTTTTCCTTGACGATGGTCACCTTGTCAGTGGCATTCTTTATGGTGATCAGGATCCGGTTAAGGTCCAGTGGCTTCTGGATGAAGTCAAAGGCTCCTTTCTTGATGCAATCCACAGCAGTCTCGATGTCACCGTGGCCTGAAATCATCACGACGGCGGATTCCACTCCATCGGCAACGAGTTTCTCAAGGACTTCCGTCCCGTCCATTCCCGGCATCTTGATGTCGCAGAAGATCACATCGAACTTTTCCTTGTCCACCTTGGCAAGGGCGGAAGGGCCGTCTTCGGCCACGTCAACCTCGTAACCTTCATCTCCAAGGATCTCTTTCAGGGAATTCCGGATGGCCCGCTCATCATCAACTATAAGAATCTTCATGTCGGAATGTTTTTTCGGTCTCAACTTTATGCAAATATCGGACTTTTTTCTCGGAATTTTGATATTTTTGTCTTTATGAACATACCAGACATTATCGTGGCCGTGGATGGCTACTCATCAACCGGCAAGAGCACCTTCGCAAAGCTTGTCGCTGACAAATATTCATTCCTCTACCTGGATTCCGGAGCATTGTACCGGGGCGTAACATTGTATGCGCTGGAGCATGGCATTATCGCAGAAGACGGTGCCATAGACGAGGCCGGCCTCAAGGCTTCGATGGATTCCATCGAACTTGACTTCCGGACAGACGGCACCTACCTGGGTGACCGCTGCGTGGAAAAAGACATCCGCACCCTGGAGGTTTCCAGCCATGTAAGTCCCATCTCCGCGATTCCCTTCGTCAGGGCATTCGTGGATGACAAGCTACATGCTTTCGGAAAGAAGAAAAGAGTCATCATGGACGGACGGGACATCGGCACTACAGTGTTCCCCGACGCAGAGGTGAAGATATTCATGACTGCTTCCGCCGAAGTCAGGGCCCAGAGACGTTTCGATGAAATGAAGATGAAGGGAGAGGATCCCGTGTTCGAAGATGTCATGAAGAACCTCCTGGAAAGAGACTACATCGACTCACACAGGGAAGTATCTCCTCTCACCCGCGCTGCCGATGCCTATGTGATGGACAATTCCGACATGACCCTCCATGAGGAGACAGTCTGGTTCCAGGGACTCTGTCAAGGAAAGTTCGGTATCCTGGAATAATGGCCGTCACTGTCGAGATAGAAAAACATTCAGGCTTCTGCGGCGGTGTCATCAGGGCAATCAGCCGGGCAGAGCAATTCCTGGACTCCCAGCCTGGGAAAAAGCTCTATTCCCTTGGAGCCATAGTCCACAACGAAGCGGAACTTCTTCGCCTCGGAGCGAAGGGACTAGTTACGATAGGTCACGACGACATCGGATCGATCCCTTCACCATCAACAAAGACCCTTCTCATAAGGGCCCATGGAGAGCCTCCTGAGACATATGAGATTGCCCGCCGGGCTGGGATCAATGTTATAGACTGCACCTGCCCGGTGGTGCTGAGGCTTCAGAAAGACATCCGGGAAGCGAAAGGTCAAGTACTCGTTTTCGGGAAAATCGGCCATGCCGAAGTGCTGGGACTGCTCGGCCAGGTCGGTGGCAATGCCGTCGTCATCGAGGACATGTCCATGCTTCTGGATGCCCTCGAGGATGGGACAATCCGCACCGACGTACCCGTCGAAATCTTTTCCCAGACCACAAAAAGCCCCACTGAATATGCCGAGATCTGCAAGGTCCTTACAGATAGGGTTCCAGCAGGGCTTACGGTTCACAACACGATCTGTTCCCAGGTTGCTTCAAGACATGCCGAACTGAGCGGATTCTCCACCTCGCACGACGTGATCATATTCGTGTCTGGTGCCTCGAGCTCCAACGGGAAAGTCCTCTGTGACTTGTGCCGTTCCAAAAATCCCAGGACCCACCATATCTCCTCTCCCGCAGACATAGATCCTTCATGGTTCCGGCCAGATGACCGGGTGGGAATCTGCGGCGCCACCTCCACTCCCCGCTGGCTCCTCGAGCAAGTCGCCCGGAAGATAACGGCAGGTCCTAGATGAATACTACTTCAAGTCGAAATCGACTATGATGGGAAGATGGTCCGAAGGACGCCAGAAGTTTGACAGGTTCTGGGGATCCCTTATCGGAGTCGTGTAGTCGTCCCAGATGATGTCAGCGTAAGTGACGCGGTCGTACAACGGCTTCGTGCAATAGACGAAATCTATGCGGCTGCTCTTGCTTCCTACGCTCGGTTTGAACTCCTCCGGATACTTCTCCTTGATCACATCCAAGTAAGGAGTATTCTTGATGATGTAGTCATGCACGAGAAGTTTCGGATCGTCGTCAGCATAACCATACTTGTCGTTATCAACACGTGAGCGGGAGTTGAAATCCCCCATCATCATCCAATACTGGTCCTTTGCTTCAGGAACCGTACCGATCGTGTGCTCGCAGATGTACTGCATCTCCATCGCACGGTACTTGTCACCGCCCTGCTCAGCCTTCGAGGCCTCGCGGTCCTCGGCTCGGAAGGCATAAGCCTGGGGCCAGGTGTGAAGCGTCACGATGTTCAGCTTCTTGCCATTTACCTCGACTGTCGCCCAACCGGCTCCATGGGATACCACCAGGTCTGGCTCCTCGCCTACTATCTTCGACACATATTCAATAGGGTACTTCGAAGTGATTACCTGGGGATAATTGTCCCGGTGACCACCGATCCCCCAGTATTGGTGACCGTAGCGGGCAGCGAGCTCGCCCCAGTTGTCTACAAGGTAACGGTCCTCCTCAGGCATGGCCTGGTCTGAATCCGTAAGCCATATCGACTGGGCCTCGCACCATACGCAGATGTCCGGATCCTGGGCCTTCACCCAGTCCACAAACCTGTCGTAGTTGTCATTCTGACCGTCCCACATCCCATTCTGGATATTCCAGTAAAGAAGGCGGACTGGTACACTTTTCTCCTTGGAACAGGAGCAAAGGATAAGGGCGGCCGCAACAACGGCTGCCACCCTCCATGAAAATGATCTAATGCTCATAAAAAACACCCGTAATTAGTTGTTGTAGCCAGGATTCTGGTCCTGGATTAAAAGTGTTATTAATAAGTGAGGTAAGTTAAAGGCTTTGCCCAATTTGATATAAATTTAACACTTTCTTACATAAAAACAATGGTGGAGGGCCATAATTTATTTATCGCCTATCCCAAACCCATTGAGGACTAGACATCTTGCCTCGAGCTTCGAGCCGAACTCTTCGGTCACGTTCATCCCGAGCCTGCCGAAAGACTGACAAAACAGAGCAGACATCCGGCCCCGGCCGAGTCCATTCTCGCTTCGCTGCGGCTGAGTACGGCCTAAGGCCGGAGTCTGCTCCTGCCACACCGGCTCTGCGACTGGCCCAGGGACCGATAGTTAAAGAATATTTTGCAATAACGGACTCATTTAGTAAATTTGCATGATTTGATACATTTCTGAATTGTAATTCATTAGTATATGGCAACAACAGCAGATTTCAAGAACGGACTGTTCATCAACTACAACGGCAAGCCTTGCCAGGTAGTCTATTTCCAGCAT
>CADBMD010000077.1 GCA_902795735.1 uncultured Bacteroidia bacterium | reverse complement strand
TCTCTGGCCGCTTGCTCCTGTCCCGGTCTCCTCCGCAGCCGAACACACAGATCAAAGTCCTCTTCCGGTCGATGTCTTTCAGAGTCTTCAGCACGTTCAGCATGGCGTCCGGAGTGTGGGCGTAGTCTATCACGACCGAAAGGTCTTTCGGGCCCCTGAGCACTTCCAGCCTGCCCTTTGCAGGCTCCAGCTTGCTTATGGCGACCAGAGTCTCGTCCTGGTCGGCGCCAAGAGCCATGGCGGCGCTGTAGATCGCCAGTATGTTGTAGGCATTGTGATAGCCGATCAGCCTTGTCCAGGCTTCCTTGCCGTCGATCTTGAGGAGCATTCCTTCGAAACTCTCTTCCATGACGCGGCAAGTGTGGTCAGCCATCGACTTGCATGAATATGTCCGTACCTTGGCCTTGCAGTTCTGGACCATGACGTCTCCATGCTTGTCGTCGATGTTTATGAGGGCGGTGGCATCTGCACCAAGATTGTCAAAGAAGAGCTTCTTGCACCGCAGGTACTCGGCGAAGGTTCCGTGATAGTCAAGATGGTCATGGGTAAGGTTTGAGAATATTCCCACCTTGAAATCCAGTCCAGCGACCCTCTCTTGCTCGACACCGATGGAGCTGACTTCCATGAAACAATATTCACAACCCTCGCGTACCATCTGGTCGAGAAGGGAGTTGATCGTGATCGGGTCGGCCGTAGTGTTAGCGGTCTCGCTCCTGCGGGTGCCTACATAGTTGGCTATGGTGGAAAGCAGGCCGCAATTGTAGCCAAGTTCCATGAACAGTTCATAAAGCAGGGTGACCGTCGTGGTCTTTCCGTTGGTTCCGGTTATTCCGACGAGGTTCAGCTTCCTTGAAGGATTGTCGTAGAAGTTGGCCGCCATTATGGCGACGGCATGGCGTGAGGAGGCGACCTTTATGAATACGGGTGCTGCTTCTTCACGTTGTCCTTCGGCAGGCGCAGGATTCGAATCATCTTCATATTCATAGACGACGGCTGCCGCTCCGGCCTCCAGGGCCTTCCCAATGAAGGCATGCCCGTCGCTGTCATGACCCTTTACCGCGATGAACAAAGCTCCGGGAGTGACCTTCCGGGAGTCATTGCAGATGCTGCCGATCTCGATCCCGAGGTTCCCCGAGGTCTCCACCACTCCTGCATTCTTTATGATGTCTTGAAGCTTCATTTCAGTGTAATAGTTACCGTTGATCCTTTGGCTGCCTTGTGTCCGGCTTTAGGAACCTGTGCCGACACATGTCCCGTACCCGAATAGACACACTTCAGTCCGCTGTTCTCTATCATGTAAATGGCATCCTTGAGCCCGAGTCCGTTCAGGTCGGGGACTACCGGATCTTCCCCTGTTCCGACAGAAGGCATCTCCCTTCCGAGAGTCATCTGCGGGACAGTACCCTTTACCTCTATCTCCTTGCCCCAGGTGGGATCCATGGAGTACAGGGCATCTACGATTTCCCTCATGGCGGCTGCCGGAAGGACTCCTCCATAGACACTGCCCTTGATGAGATAGGATTTGAGGCAGATGATTGCGCTGTACTTTGGATCGTCGGCAGGGAAGAATCCTACGAATGTTGCGAGGTTGTGGTAGCTTCCGTCTTTGGTTACGTAGGGGGAGCTCATCCCGTATTTCTTTATTTCTTCTGCAGAGAGGACCTGCCTGGAGGTGCCGGTCTTTCCGGCCACCTGGACCTTTGCTCCCTTGAGCCTGGTTGCCGTACCTTCCGAGGTGACGGCCTTCATTGCTCTGAGAAGGGTGTCAGCGGTAGCCCTGGAGCAGATCGAAGCGTTCAGGACAGACGGACCTTTCTTGGTCTGGACCTTACCGTTCTTCTCGATGCTTTCGACCAGGTAGGGCTTCATCATCTTGCCCTTGTTCGCTACGGCATTGTAGAAGGTCAGGATGTGCAGGGGAGTCTCTTTGATGGCATAGCCCATCCCCACAGAGCCGAGGTCCGTCGCACTCCATCTTGGAGATGCCGGGTTTGGAAGTTCCGGTTCGCGGAGGCCGTCCAGGTCAAAGTCGAATGCCTGCCCGAGCTTGTAGAGGTACAACTTGTCGAGGAAACGCTTTGGATCGTCAGCGTAGTTCTTCACGGCCAGGTAGCGGAAGACATAGTTGGAGGAAATCTCGAATCCATGGAGGATTGAAATGTCTGTCATTCCTATGACATGATCATCCTGAGGATAACCGGGGAGGCGACCGTTATTGGTGGGAATCCTGTCATCCAGTGACTGGATGTAGCCGTCCTCGAGCGCTGTCATCAGCGTGGTAGCCTTGAATACGGAACCAGGCTCAGAATTGAGGCCGATCGCCATATTGTAGGTCTCGCTGAGGCTCCAGTCGGTGGAATCCCTCATCAGGTTCACCATGGACCTGATGGCGCCGGTCTTTACGTCCATGATGACTGCGCAGCCCATTTCGATGGCCTTGTTGTCTTCGATCTGGCGCCTCAGGGCCTTGTCCACTATGTCCTGCATGGTGATGTCCAAGGTTGTCCTTACGTCCAGGCCGTCTTCCGGCTTCACGTAGAGGCTGTCGTAGTTCTGGATCCTCTCACGGTTGTCAGTCTGCTTGAGCCAGATTTCTCCTTCCTTGCCGTGGAGTACATAATCGTATTTCCCTTCCAGTCCGATGTGGTTGTTGCCGTTTGAGTTGCTGTTGTCCTTGACGTAGCCGATCGTACGTCTTGCAAGGTCTCCGTAGGGGTACTGGCGAGTGTCTTTCCTGACCACTATGACGCCGCTCTTGTACTGGCCTTCATTGGCCAGAGGGAGTTGCTGGATGCGCAGAAGGGTCTCCCTGTCGATCGGGTGCCCCAGCCTCATGTACTTGTTATTGTCCTTGCGGCCCTTCTGGATCATCTTCCAATAGTTTTCTCCGTCACCCTTCATCTCGACGGCCAAGCCCTTGGCAAACTGCCTGGCCTTGTCCTGCCATTCATTCTCCAGTTTCTTTCCGTCCTTGCCCTTGCTTTCGAAATAGTCCTTGCGGACGGTGCAGTCCATGAACAGTTCGTACATGGGGGTGGACATCGCGAGGAGCTTGCCGTCGCAACCGATAATCGCACCTCGCTCAGGCTGGATGACATTCTTTACGCTGCTCGGCCTGAAGAACTTGACTATGTCTTTATCAGGCTTCCAGAATGCCTGTATCCAGATTATCCTGCCGACGAGGACCAGGGACACGATGAGGAAGGCGGCATAGAGATAGTACAGGATCATGCCGATCCTGTCCCTCTCCTTCTTGGTTGAATTCTGTGACTGTGTTGCCATTTCCTCTTTATTTTATCCTGTCCGCTATTTTATCCTGTCTGCCGGTTTTGTCGGCATTGCCAAGGTTGATCCTTGGTCCTGGAGCATCTTCTCGACCTTGCTCATCCTTCCAAGACTGACCAGCTCCACTGTCTTCTGTGCATGGTAGATTTCCATGTCCTGGAGAGCCTTCCTGTTCTCCTCAACCCTTGTCATCGTCTTTTCTATCTTCAGGCTCAACCAGATACTCACCCAGAACAGGAAGAAAGTGTAGATGATGTGGATGAAATACTTGCTGATGTTAAGCCTGAGAAGGAACTCTCCCTTCAGCATTGCGAAGAAAGCATTCTTCAGCCACTGGCCGACATCCGCGAATTTCCATTTCCTATGTTCTTTCTCTCCTAGCATGTCTACTTTCCTGCTTTACGGGCTATCCTCAGCTTGGCGCTCCTTGCCCTGGTGTTCCCGGCAATTTCACTTTCCGTCGGCACTATCGGTTTCCTGTTCACTGCCTCCAGGGGGGCGTGTACGACTCCGAACATGTCCTTGTCTTCCTTTCCTTCGACATTCCCGGTCTTGATGAAATTCTTTACCATCCTGTCTTCGAGAGAGTGGTAAGTAATCACGGCCAGTATCCCTCCAGTCTTGAGTGACTCGGCGGCTCCTTCCAGGAATTTCTCCAGGGAACGCATCTCGTGATTGACTTCAATCCTGAGGGCCTGGTAGATCTTTGCAAGCACCTTGTGTTCGGCAGTGTTGGGAAGTATCGGATCCAAGGCTTTGTCGAGATCCCCGGTAGTAGTTATCGGGGCTTTGCTTCTTGCCTCTGCGATCAAGGATGCCGCCTTGCGGGCGTTGTCAACCTCTCCATAGATGCGGAGAATCCTTTCCAAGTCTTCCTGGGAATATTCATTCACCACCTTCGCCGCAGTCAAGACACCTTCCTGGTTCATCCTCATGTCCAAGGGTGCGTCGTACCTGAATGAAAAACCCCTCTGGGCTGTGTCGAATTGATGGGAAGAAACTCCGAGGTCGGCCAGGATGCCGTCAAGGCCATCGGCGAGTTTCTCTCCAAGGTCTTCTCTTTCAAAGGCGATTTCCTTTACGAAATTGTGGATGAAACGGAAATCTGCCCTGACGAGAGTGAGCCTCGGATCATCTATCTTGTTGTCCAATGCATCAGCGTCACGATCGAAGGCGATGACGTGACCGTCTTCATATAAGCGTGAAAGGATTCCGGCGGTGTGACCACCGCCTCCGAATGTGACGTCTGCGTAGATTCCTGAAGGATTGAGGACGAGGGCTGAGAGACTCTCATCCAAAAGAACCGGAGTATGGTATTCTGACATTTGCTGACCCTCCTACCTCTCCTGAGACAGCTGGCCGGCAATATTCAAGAATTCTTCATTTGAGATTCCGCTGGCCTCGTACTTTTCCTTGGCCCAGATCTCTATCTTGTAATCGTTGCCCGAGAAGACTACCTCTTTCGTTACACCAATGGACT
>CADBMD010000076.1 GCA_902795735.1 uncultured Bacteroidia bacterium | reverse complement strand
TGAACCGAGAAGGTTGAGTAGAAGAGTGCTCTTTCCATGAGGAAATACTGCTGTGCGAGCTGCATCTCCACGACGAACCTTGTCCCGTCGGCAGAAGTGCATTCGATGTCGAATACGACCCCGTGTTCATCAGGGAAGGGGCTGTGATGTTCCCTGTTGGTGTAGGAAAGATCCTTGATGTCCATCTCCGGGATAATCTCCCTGAGTACTAGGATGAGCAGGCGTTTGTTGCCTTCAGAACCGAACGTTCACTTGAACCAGTAGTCCATCAGGATGTTGGCGTAGCGAGACATCATGTCGTGTGAAGTCAATCCGTCAATCGCCCCCTGGGCTATGCCGGCATCAATGTTTTTTGAAGTCTTCATGATCGAGTCATCAGTTGAAGTTAGTAGTTTGGTTAATGGTATAAAAACAAAACGGCGACATGGGCACGATCTCCCATATCGCTTTGTGGCCTCTGGGTGCCACGGCAGTCAGTGTTGTTCTGGAACAAAGATAACGAACTTTTTCAAGACAGCGTGAAGATTTCGCTGTTTTGTCTCCACAGATCTTCGAGTAGTCAGCTTTAGTGAGTGAAACGGCCATGAACGCTCACGAAGGGTTACATTTCAAGTGGTTTGTGAGTGAAAATGGCTTATTTGCTCACAGAGGTGTGGAGAGTAGAGTTGCGTGGCTGACTCCGGGCTTAGGCCGTACTCAGCCGCAGCGAAGCGAGGATGGACTCGGCCGTGCCCGGATGTCTGCCACGCTTCAACCGCCTCATGACCAAGTACCACCGACCCTACAAGGAGTTCGGGTACCGGGCGGAGCGACAAGGTGGAACTCTCCAGTCACGTTTTCGCTAAATATCTTCCCGCAGAGTTCCGTGGCGAACTGCAAAGTCACGTTTCGGCCGAATATCTGCGCGTGCAGTTCCGGGTTTCTGCATTGCAGCCACGGAAATGTTGGCTATCCGTGGCTGGAAGTGATGATTCGGTCGTTGCAGCCACGGCTTTGGGGTGTTTCCGTGGCTGATCATCTCGCGTATTGCATCCTTGAATTCGGCTCTGTTTTGTGGCTGGTGAGCTCGCCGTGTCAGCGGTTCTTAGAATAGATCAAGCCGGCAATCAACAGTGATGATAAGTGGCCCCTGGCTTTACGGAGATAGGGAGACACACAAGCAAACCCCTTACGTCAATACATTTCATGCTCGTAAAAATTGAATAAGCATAGGTCACAGAACCTTATCTATTTCCTGCCCGTTTCCTTTAGAAGGCACGGCGATGGTCCCAGAATCACATTAAACAATCATTTGTCGCCAACCTAACTCTGACTCAACCGTTTCCTAATTATTACCCATAAACAAGACACTCTTGCTTAAACTATCTAAAATTTAATGAGTTATTTTCATTCCTTATCGTTTAGGGCGAAGAAACTTTTAATAATACAACGGATATGATGAAAAGAAAACGGTATGTTTCACCGGTGTTGAACGTGTTGGAGGCGTTCGAGCCGGAATCGTCAATCCTGAATGCCTCTGACATCAATCAAAATGTGGAGACTCGAGGCATGCAGGTCATGGACTATGTAGAAGGTGAGGACTTTGATTCTGCCTGGTATGACGAAACTGAATGAAAAAATGATTTCAGCGATGAAGACAATTAAGTTATTTTCAGGCCTGTCCTTACTTGTCGGGATAGCGGCCTTGGTTGTAGCTTGCAACCAGAATTCCAAGGAGGAAGTCCTACCTTCTCCTTCAGATGAGCCCGTACGCTTTTCTGCAGTCAGCAATTCTGATCCGAAAGTCAGGTCTTCTTTCAGCAATGAGTTGAATGACAACAACATCGAAAGGATTGACTGGAAATCAGGCGACAAAGTCACAATCTGGAGCGACAATGCTGACGACCACACAGATGCCAAATCCAACATAGCAGACTACACAGTCTCTGCCAATGGAACAGCCGCCAACGAGAAGAGCAAGGCCGGCGTTTCCCCTGCCGGAAGCAACCTCCTCAAGTGGTATGGAGCCGGAGCATTTGATAAATATAAGTTCTGGGCTGTCTATCCTACTTCTAATGTGACCATCGCCAAGGATGGAAACAAGGCTGCTACAGGAACCTCAGCATCTTTTTCTGCGAATATTCCTGCCTCCCAGGAACTTACCGAGCACGAATATTCAGAAGAAGTCACCAAGTTGGAGCCTTCGATGGATTATGCCTTCATGGCCGGTTACCTCGAGACTCCGAAGTCTCCGGATCCTATAACCCTTCCATTCTGGCCTTCTTTCACTGCCTTCGAGATCAATGTCAAGAGCGCAGACATGGAGTTCGAGCTTGTTGACTTTACGATTGCTTCTACCGACGACTCCCCTGTTGCCGGTGACTTCGTAGCCACATGGAACGGAGAAGGAAACGTCGGTGGATGGACTTATGCTGCCGGACAACAGGTTTCTTCTTCCATCACGACCCAGTTCGCCAGCGGAACGACCATCAGCGCTGAGAAGGACATCACTTTCACCGTCTTTGCCCTTCCAATCACGATGACAAACCTCAAGCTCACATTCAGCATCAAGCAGGGCGAATCGGTTTTGAAGAAGTCCATCAATCTCAGCAAGGGCGAGACGGCTCTCTCCTTTGGTGGTTGCCAGAAACACCGCATCAACGCCTTGGCAATCCCAACAGGATGGAGATTCAGCGTAATCACTCTCAACCTTGTCGCTATGGAATGGGAGCAGGTAACCCTTCCCGAATCCGGAACTTTTGATGGTTATGCCCAGGCAAGCCAGTTCGAGATTTCCGGCGACGCAACGGAAGGCTCCACACGCCAGCAATGGACGGTTCACACCGGCAACGAATTCATCATCACGTACAAGGTATTCCTTCCGGAAGGCGGTACTTGGAAGATCGAGCCTAAGGGCGATGTCGGCTCCTTCTCAATCACAGGGGCAACGTCCGGAACTGTCGAGGAAGGCGGCACAAGGGTTAAACTGAATATAACTCCGACAGCCGCTGGAAAGACATTGTACTTCAACACGACCGTCACGAAGGATGGCGTGACCTACAATCTCGATTCCGAGACTCAACTTTACGACATGCGAGGCTATCATAAGTTTACGAGTGAATAGAATAGTAACGCAGAATAAGAGAAAACAACCATGAGAAAGATTTTTACATACTTCGCAGCTCTTACCGCGTTGCTTGCGGTCTCTTGTGAACGAGCTGAGATTCTAGATAACAATCTTGGAGATAATGTATTGCAGATTTCCCTGAACGCGGGGGAGATGGACACCAGGGCTCAAACGCCCGAGGAGAGCGCCATCGATCACTTCGACTACTTCTTCTTCTCTGACAAGGAAGGAACAAAGCTGATTACCAGCGGCCGCGAGACAGGCGCAACCAAAACTTTCCAGACTGGCGAAGGCGAGGATTTCGAAGCACTTTCCGGCAAGTCCTACCTCTATGTCATAGCCAACTATCCCTCAGAAATCACTGCTACGACATTGAAAGACCTGCTTGCCCTGCCCGTAGACGTGGCAATCACCGACCTTCCTGAGACTCCCTTCGTCATGGATTCCTTTGATGAAGAGACTAAAGAAGTCGTAATTGAGCTGACCCCCACCCAGCCCAATGAAGAGAGGATCATCACCGTCAACATGAGAAGGATCGCTGCCAAGTTTATCGTCAACGTTACCTTCCCAAAGTCAGTCACCTCCGGGGACTTCATCTGGAAGCCTACTACGACCACCAAGGACTTCTACATGTACATGGTCAATGCCTACACGGAAGCATTAGTGAATGGAGAGCCTGTTGACATTGCGAAAATTACTGATGAGAACAAGTTCTACACTTACGGACACGTTCACGACGACCTGACTCGCAACTCTGACCTCTCATGGGTCTCCGCTGTTTCCTATGCGTACCCTGAGACTTACACCATAGATGCGCAAAAGGCTCCGTACTTCAAGGTACAACTTCCTTGGGTGAACGTGCTTGACGCAAACGAGCCTGCCGAAGGTAGCAACATCGGGCCTCTCGGTTCACACATGTTCTACTACAAGGTCCTCCTCCCATCGATCACGACTATCACCAGGAACACTGAATATACCCTCAACCTCATGATCGACAAGGTTGGAGGCACCCAGGAAGACTACATCGAGATATCCACAGATGTTCTTGTCTCCAACTGGCTCACTCCCTCCGGAGAATTCACTGGTTACTATTCAGCAAGGTTCCTCGATGTCGCGAGGGATGTTTACTACATCTACGGAGATGACGAGATCGTTGTTCCCGTAACATCCAGCCACCCGATAGCTGTCAATGTCACAAGTGCGACGAAGATCACCTACAACAAAGAGACAGGGGCAGAAATCACGACCAACGTGTCAAACTACACCGCCACTGCTAACGGTAAGGCTTCTTTCACCCTCACGAGGAAGTTGCATAATGACATCGATGACACCGAAACGTTCGACTATACTCCGATAACCTACGAGATCGACGTGACCCATCAAGACGGGAAGCAGCCTGCTGTCGAGCATGTCACCGTCATCCAGTACCCGCCTATCTATGTATATAGGGAACAATCTAATGGATATGCTTATGTAAATAGCTATTCGCATTCAAATATTGGAGGAGGACGCCATTATTATAATTATGCTTATAATAATAATAACGGTCAACTTGGAGGTTTAAACTGGTTAGGTGGCGATGGTTCACAAAACAACAACAATAGTCAATATGTTGTGACCGTTTCGGTTCTTCCTGAAAATTACCAGCCTGCTAACATGGGAGTGGATGCTATAATTGGCGATCCCAGAGGAGGCTCTCTACCCAACAACAACCTTGGATATGGAGGAAATGGAAATAATGGCAGTCGAGTTTACAATGTCCAGTCTAATTACAACGCCACATCTCATAATAAACAAAACGTTATCGCTCCGCAAATAAGAGTAGCTTCTTCATGGGGCGCGACGATATATATAACCGATTATGATCGTGCTGAAGAAAGATGTGCTGCCTATCAGGAGAATGGTTATCCCGCTGGTAGATGGAGAATTCCCACTGTGGCTGAGATCGATTTCTTGATCAAGCTTTCAAATAATCAGTATATTCCAGCACTGTTTACCACAACCCGACAGAGAGCTTACGGTAATAATAATAATAGACCATATTATTATTCGTCTTATTGGACAAATGGACCTGCAATGTATGCAGGGAAACCTTTCACAGACCAAGGTAATACCAGACCCTATGTCGATGGACGAGGAACTCCCAGTGAAAACTGGAGGGACTCCGATGGCAATTATTCATTACTCTCCAATGGTTCGAATTATTTCAGAACCCATGTCCGTTGCGTCTACGACCAGTGGTACTGGGGCGAAGAGAAGTACGACAATAGCGGAACCAAGATAGAAAACGGTAACGGCACCCCTGCCCAGCAGTGGATCGGCTACATCTTTTAATCTCAAGACGGACTGATATTCAAGAAAAATGATCATGAAAAAGACATTCTATATTCTTGCAGCCGCGATCGTAGCAATGGTCGCCTGCACCAAGGAAATCGAAGGCCCGTCTGCTGTTGAAGACGATCCTGCAGTGGTTGAGCAGACTCCCACGGTCGAATTCAAGTTCACCGCCACTTTCCCGGACACCAAGATGCCGACAAGGGGCGCCATGGGAGACACTCCGGTCATTGACAACCTCTATGTCGCAGTTTTCGGACAAAGCTCCAATGCGCTCGGAGGTACGTTACAGCACTGGACTCCCGCTGAACTGATTGAGGCAGTTGATGACTCACACACTTACAAGGCTGAGTACAAAGTCATCCTCCCGCTTTCAGACGAAGGGAGGGAGATCCACTTCATCGCCAACTATCCTGATGACGAACCTCCTACTTTCGATAGGGAAAGGGAAGTTCTGGAGAAATTCAACACTGCCGATGGTAACGGAGCATATTGGCAAAGGGTTTCATTGCCTGATGGCATCAAAGGCTACATCGATGAAGAGACCGGGGAGTATAAGCTTGATGTTGAAACAGCTTCAAAACTGAGCAGCGTCCACCTTGTCAGGAATTATGCCAAGATTACTGTCGAGGAAGCTCTCCCCACCGCAGAGTTCACTATCGACAGCTACACCCTGATCAACGTTCCCACCAAGGGAACCATAGCTCCTGAAAACAACAACTCCTTCGTAACTCCTTATACACAGATCGAGATGTACTGCGATGCTGCAGCTGATTCTGACTTGGACTTCGTTGCCGAACTCGACAATGTCAATTACCGTGGCCTCATGCCATCAGATGCCGAGATTGACACTTCAGATCCAGGAGAAAGCTCTATGGTGCCTCCTAACTCATCGAAGAAACCTTCCGGATTCTACATGTATGAGAGGCCTGTCCCTACGCAGGTCAACACGCAGACTGCCGTCATTGTCAAACTGACTTGGAAAGACGCTGATGACGAAATATGGACAACCGAAGGCCACACCGAGAGTCCCAACAAGCTTCTTGCCGGTCAAACCTACTACTACAAGATAGAGGTGATCGGTGCCAGCGGTGAATATGTTCCCATTAGGAGGAACATCTGGTACAAGATCCAGCTTACGGGCCTTGAAGGTGACGGAGAGCAAACCTACTCGAGTGCTTTTTCCGGACCTTATTTCGGCAATGTCTCAGCTTCCATTGAGACCGCAACCCTCAATGAGATTACAGACAACACATCGACTATCACCGTGAGCCGAATGGACTACACTACGGTCAGCAGCGGTGATAAGGTGGACATCTATTTCCAGTACCACCCTGTAGGTGGGGAGACCATCACGACTGAAGGTACTGATGTCACGACTTCCATCCGTACCGTTGATGGATACAGCCAATCCATCAGTTCCAAGACTACTGCGATCAATGCATCATGGCAGGGCGGCACTTGGGGTAAGATTACAGTAACCTTGAAAGACGTGGATACGGGCGGAAACATGCTCCGCGGAATCCTGCGTATCCAGGGCAACAGAGCCGGCAAGAGGGTCTTGTTCAGGGATATTGTTTTCACTGTCATGCCTAAGGCCAATTTCGTTTCAACTGCATCCGATGTCACGACCAACGGAGACAACGTCAATGTCACGATCAAGCTTCCACCGAACCTGTCATATTCCGTCTTCCCCGTCCAGGTCAAGATCGAGGCTCAGAACAAAAACCTGACGACCAATGATCCCAATCTTCCGGTCGGATTCGGTGAGTCAATGTTCACCTCCGGTGTCAATTCCTTCTACTTCATCAGGACGATCCAGTACTCCGACTATTATCATAAGGATGCAACTACCGGTAACTGGACCTACTACACTGATTATGAGTGCCAGTTGAAGAAGACTGACAACCAGGCTGTCAACATCAAGATCGCAGACATGGAGGGTTACTTCAATGAGAAGTCACTCTACTAACGTCTATACTTAGATAATCTTCGTATCAGGGCGGCCCATTAAGGCCGCCTTGATACTTTTAATTACATTAACTTTGGACGATCAACGTCAGTCGCCGATGAATGTCTCCCGATGATATCGTCGATCTCATCGGCACTAAAACCCCTGTCCCTAAGTTTCGCCAAGATGGAAACCCGCATCTCCTCACGACCTTCCTCGCGACCTTCCTCACGACCCTTGTCGTAGCTGAAGGCCAATTGATTACGTCTATCTCGTTCCGTTGTCATATCATATTCATATTTAACCTTTTCTCCCGGACTGAAATTAGAGATCTCAGCAGAATTGAACAATAGTTCAAATATCTCTGCCTGCATCTCCTTGGGCCTCGACTTAAGAACTTTCATATTATGCATCGCATAGCAAAATTTCTCCAAGTCTGTAGATGACTCTGTTATTGATACGATCTTCGGCAACTCCAAAAAGTAATAATGTACCCGTCCCGTCATCAACTCTCCGGAAGTCTGCTCACGTAGCTCGTACTTGTAAAAGAACTTCTCCGGCTCCTCTGGATGCATAATGAAGTCCATCAGTGCAACAAAATACACAGGCATGAACGAATATTC
The DNA here is from genome assembly GCA_902795735.1 of uncultured Bacteroidia bacterium. Taxonomy (GTDB): domain Bacteria; phylum Bacteroidota; class Bacteroidia; order Bacteroidales; family UBA932; genus Cryptobacteroides. The sequence continues at coordinate 24,254 of CADBMD010000076.1, read as the reverse complement.
ACTCCCCTAAGCAACTGTTCCTGAATCGAGAATGTCGAGTAGAACAATGCTCTCTCCATCAAGAAATGCTGCTCCGCCAGCTGCATCTCCACTATGAACCGCGTCCCATCTGATGACTGGCACTCGATGTCGAACACGACACCTTGGTCATTAGGAAATGGGTTGGGATGCTCCTTGTTCCTGTAAGTGATATCCTGGATGTCCACTTCTGGGATTATCTCCCGAAGGACCAATAGCATAAGCCTTTTACTAATCTCCCTCCCGAACGTCCTTTTGAACCAATAGTCCAGCAGTATGTTCGCATACCGTGAAGTCACCTCGTGCACAGAATCTCCACTTTTATTTTTAAAGTTTTTCATAATAATAAGTCCATAATTTTATATGTCCATACTTCGCCGTCGAACTCAGTTCGACTCATAAAGAATCTTCCACCTAACGGCCATCGTCAAAGTACGGTAATAAATTGGGAAATAATAACCCCACGGACAAATTATCCCTTGTCGATGACTTAATCGTATTGTCTATAAAAGTTTTTTTCAAAGAAACCCCCTATGGCAGATTGTGATCTATTGTTAGTACAATTAAGAAGATTTAGCTTTGAGAGGAATAACGACATAATAGGACTATGAAGATAAACATCATCACTCTGCAAGAGAAAGCTTGGAAACACGGTCATAAGCAGGGATTCAAGAAGGGACTATCAAAAAGGAGGGTAGTCGGACGGATTGAGGGGCGTGTGGAAGGACGGGAAGAAGGACGTTCAGAAGAACGGAAGGTGCTACTGGCTTCTATTACTGACAATCTGAAAAGAAAGGGATTCGGCCGATCGGAAATCGCCGAAATCCTGAAGCTCTGACGAGTTTCGCACGGTCTACAAGCAGTCGCACTGTCAACAAGCAACTGAAGGGGCCAGAGGAGGGACCGGCCATCCGACGGGAAGACTCACCGGGCGGAAAGGCGGCGGCGGAGGGGGAGGTCGTAGAACTTCATGCAGAGGAGGGCCAGGGCAAAACTGGCGAGGACTACCACTATTGCAGCCGGCCAGGCTTCCCGGATTGTGAGGGACGTTCCGTTACCGTCAAAACCAATGTAATTATAGTAAAGGTAGAAAAGGGGGTAATGGACCATGTAGAGAGGATAGGAAAGATCCCCTAGGAAAGTGCAGACGGACTTAGTGCGATGTCCATAGGAACTATCGGAAGCTCCGAGCCAGACAAGGCAGGGAAAAACCAGAACTACACAGAGCGCATCATAGAGTCCGTTGTGCCAGGCGCTCCCACCCAAAGCAGGCAGGGCAGCAACGACAAGAAGTGCCAGACTACAGACAAGGAAGGATCTGCGGACCTTCAAAGGCTTGAAATCCCGCGCCATAAGCATACCCATCGAATAAGGGAATAGCATCCTGACAAGACCTCCCCAGAATCCCCCGTCAATGAAACTCCAGCCTACTCCCAGGAATCCGGCCCGGGTGGAAATCATGACCAGCAAGCCTCCTGACTCCACACAGACGACTGCCAAGGCCCATTTGGGCAGACGACGCAGCAACAAGGCATAGAGGATATTCCCAAGATATTCAAAGAATAAGGACCATGAAGGGCCGTTCAAGGGAAACATTTCACCGTTGCCACGTACCTCGGTGACTCCACCGGGAGTTGAAGGGATCATGAACATCGCACAGAGCATGGACAGCATTACAAGCCCGGTACTCACATGGCTCCCGTCCCATTTGACACTACCTTGCAAGAGGAAAGTGGCCGCTCCGATCACTGCCCCCATGATCACCATGGGATGGAGCCGGATCAAACGCCTCTTGAAGAAGCCCCCTACTGTCATCTTGTCCCACCGGTTGTCATAGGCATAACCTATCACGAAACCGGACAGGATGAAGAAGAAATCCACGGCGAGATAGCCATGAGGAAGAGGCGAGCCTGTGTAAAGCTCATAGACATGATAGACAATGACAATCAAGGCAGCGACTCCCCTCAAGCCGTCAAGGATGTCATAATGGGGTTTCGAGTCTTTAAGCAGCATAGTTGGTTACTAATAAAGGGAATTATCGTCCCCCTGAGAATCCTCCTCCGGAGAAACCACCTCCGCCTCCGAAGGAAGTCATTCCACCTCCACCGCTCCAGCGGGAACTACCAGAAGAAGCAGCTCGACGCGCAGCATAGTTGGCAGCCGAATTGTTGAAGTAGCGGGAAGAATCACCTATAGTGTTCCAGAACACAGTTGGCGTTACCTGCTGGAGCTGCTCGACTGTCTGGGACAGGGTGAAATATTCAGGACAAACTTTCTTGAAATCCTTGTAGACCTGATCGGCTATTCCGTAAAGGGAAGCAAAGATCAGATAGTTGTTCCACAGAGTCACTTCCACCGCTCCCCTGTCCTTGATCAAGGTAAAGTCCTTGAGGAAGCGCTTCAGGCCGAAGACCTGGCGGGCATCGGTAGCCTGGATGGTTTTCAGGGTCTTCCCGTCTGAAATCTTGTTCTGCCAGGAATACAATCTCTTGGAATTGTTGTCTGCCCACCTCTTTAGCTCCCGTTTCTGGAGCAAGGAATCATTCCCTGCAGCTTCCTTGAAGAAGCCGAAAAGTTGCCTCTCCAGGGTAGAATCCATGTCTTCACCTTTGGGAAGGACCGCAGAATCAGAGATCTTGAAAACTGCACCGCCCCCCGACTGGGAAACTATGCTGAAAGCTCCACGGTAGAAAAGGCGCATCATGTAGGCCGCAATCAGATTCTGGTTCTCTGTCAACTGCTTGCCGGAGAAAACCCGCAGGATGTTGCTGGCCTTTCGCAAATCGCCTCCGACAGGGACATCCCTGAACCAGTCGACATCCTTTTCCTTCCCGCCAAGCAGGGCCTTCTTCCGCTTGTTGTTCATGACCGTGCGGATCACTCCGATGATGACCGGCATGAAGAAGAAAAGGAGAGCCATAAGAGCCATAAAGTTGGCCATCAGGCGATCGATCTTGTCCGTGTCCTTATAGTCGCTCCCATCGAAAGCTTTTTGCTTGACCTTCTCGAAAGACTTGTCGTAACTGACAATGGGTGAGAATATTCCTTTCTCAAAGGCCACCATGGCGATAAGCCTGCTGCTGCTTCCGAAAGGCTCCGTGGACCAATATTTTACGGCGCCGTCAAAGACATCGGCCTGTCCATGGAATCCGAATCCCCAGACACTGGAATTCTCCGAAGTCAGGATCGTGCCTTCCTTGCGGATGGTAAGCATGACATCTTCCACTCCCCTGTCGGTCTGGGTGAGGAACATGTAGTTGAATCCGTCTTTGTCGGTGTAGGATTTGACGAGATTGGTAAGGATGTAAGAAGCCGTGAATGAATGCTGGCCGTTGCTTCCGACGCCCCAGCAGAGTTCACATCCGTCTCCTTTGGGCACTATTCCGCACCTGCCGGCCTTTTCAGGACGAGTCCGGTGGACATCCCAAGAATAACCTTCGGAGACATATTCACGGCCGGTCTCATCGGTAACCTTGAGATCCCGGATCTCCATCTCACGGAGGTTCTCCTTTCCAAGGTACCACTCGGTTATGCCTCCCGCGACATCGATGACCCATCTCTCACGAACCAGTGCGGATCCGTCATCTCTCAGGGACACATCTATCCGGACCGTATCCACCCGGCTCTGGGAGAAGGCCTGGAAGGCGGTCAGCAGGAGAACGACGCTCAGCAATGAGCGGAAACGTCCCATCTTATTTACCTGCAAAGATGTCAGACACTGAAGGGGCCTCGGCCCTGGCTGCATCCTCGGGAAGAAGTTCGTGCGTAGCGAAGCCGAGCATCTTTGCTACGATGGATGAAGGCCACTGGCGGACCATCATGTTCAGCTTGGTTACTGAATCATTGTAGACCATACGGCTCAGCCTGACGTTTTCTTCATACTGACGTATGCTGGCCATTGTGTCGACGAACATCTGGTTGGCCTTGAGGTCCGGATAGGCCTCGGCCACGGCAGTAAGCCTGCTCAGCACGGTCTGGATCGCATTGTCCTGGTCGGCCATCTGCTCAGGGGTGGCATTGTCGATCCTTCTCTTGGAGATGACATCAATCAGGGTGTCATGCTCATGGGAGGCGTACTGCTTGGTCATTTCGACCAGGTTGGTCACTGCGTCCCACCTGGACTTCTGCTGGACATTGATCTGTCCGAAAGCGTTCTTCATCTTTTCATCGAGGCTCACAAGGGAACGCTGGGTGACGAAGATGTAGTACAAGACGATCGCGACGAGGGCGATGATTATGATCAGGAGCACTGACATGATGTGGGGATGTTAAATTGTTGTTGTTCTTGAATATCCATTAGCCGACAACCCAAACCAAGACGTGGTTGTCGAAAGTGATGTATTCCAATTCGAAGTCTTCCTCATAGCCGTCCTTGTGGATGAAGGTCGCATCGAGTTCTCCTTCTCCCCTGGGGCGGAAGCGCTCGACCTCGATCTGCTCGGCGAAATCAACGTGGTAGGAGGAAACTCTCTTGAATATGGCTTCCTTTGCGCACCAATAGATGGCGAGCTGCTCGTTCCTCTTGTCATCATCGAGGTCTTCTATCTCGTCCTCGGAAAGGGCTTTCCTTTCTACGACAGAGAAATCGCGGGCAAGGGATTCGATGTCGATTCCGACGTCTTCGTTGTCGTTGAGGATGACGGCTACGTACTTTTCGGTGTGCGTGATGCTGATGTTAGTCACGCTATTCTCCAGGTAAGGCTTGCCGTTGTCATGATGGCTCAGGTAGACCTTCTCGCCGAAGAGTTCACAGAGAAGGGCCCTGACGGCAAGGCGCTGCTTGCGCTGGGATTCATTGGTGATGAATGATATCTCCTCCATCTCGTCGCTGGGGACGGATGCGAGTTCCCGAAGTTCTTCTTCAGTCTCGGTTATCTGCCAGACCCCAACGATGGATCTGGATTCTTCCAATTCTTTTTTTAGATATAATGCCATAGCTAAAGTATTCCCCGGTGATGGCCGGAGATTGATTTGTTTATTCTGTTGAAAATGGTACGCGACAACGGATCGTCAGATCGAGGATCCGCGGAAGAAGTGCTGTCTGTCATTCTAGAACTGGGAGGCTCCATAAAGTCAGTAAATCTTTGTCATTGCAAATATAATGATTTTTTGAAATACAAAGAAAATACGATGGAAATTGCTATCTTTGCCACGCTTTTCAACCACTGGATAATTATTGATCAAATAAAGTTTCTTAGTTATGGGTTTTTTGACAAATGACAAACTGGTCATCGTCGGCGCTGCCGGTATGATCGGATCCAACATGGCCCAGACAGCTGCAATGCTGGGCCTCACTCCTAACATCTGCCTCTATGACATCTTCGAGCCCGGCCTCAAGGGCGTCCTCGCAGAGATGGACCATTGCGCATTCCCCGGGGTGAACATCACAGCAACCATTGATCCGGCTGTCGCATTCACAGATGCCAAGTACATCATTTCTTCAGGTGGTGCACCCCGCAAGGAAGGCATGACCCGTGAGGATCTCCTCAAAGGCAACTGCCAGATCGCAGCCGAGTTCGGAGACAACATCAAGAAGTACTGCCCTGACGTAAAGCACGTGGTCGTCATCTTCAATCCTGCCGATGTCACCGCTCTCACCGCCCTCATCCATTCCGGACTGAAGCCTGAGCAGCTGACTTCCCTCGCAGCTCTCGACAGCACCCGCCTCCAGGAGGCGCTCGCATGCGAGTTCGGCGTACAGCAGTGCAAGGTGACCGGCGCCCACACCTACGGTGGACACGGCGAGGCCATGGCAGTCTTCGCATCCCAGGTCAAGATCGACGGCAAGCCCCTCTCTGAAATGGGTCTTTCCGAAGAGCGTTTCGCCGAAATCAAGCACAACACCATCCAGGGCGGCAGCAACATTATCAAGCTCCGTGGCCGCAGCTCATTCCAGAGCCCGGCATACAACGCCGTCAAGATGATCGAAGCTTCCATGGGAGGCGAGAAGTTCACCTGGCCTGCAGGTACCTATGTCTGCAACGAGAAGTACAAGAACGTCATGATGGCCATGCCGACCGTCATCGATGCCACCGGTGTCCACTATTGCACACCTGAGGGAACAGCCGAAGAGATCGCAGCTCTCGACGCTTCCTACGAGCACCTCTGCAAGATGCGTGACGAGATCATCAGCCTCGGCATCATCCCTGCAGTTTCAGAGTGGAAGACTCTCAACGAGAACCTCTAGGCCGTCTGCCAAACAAGATCGAAGCCATCCTCTACCTGAGGGTGGCTTCATTGTTTTTTGCATCATTGTCGGGTTTTGTTGCCGAAAAGCACTATTTTTGCAAAAGGGATATTCCGGTAAGAATGAAATCGAAATGAGTTTCTGGAAGACTATCGCATTAACAATTGTCGCAGCAGTCCTTTGGACAGGACCGGCCTTTTCCCAGCAGAAGGAATCGAAGGCCCGCTCAAGCGACCTCATAGATGCCGTGACGGCACTGGACGACCAGAAGTTCAATGAAGCCGAAGGCATCCTGAAGGCAGTCCTTGCATTCGACAAGGACAATGATGCGGCATGGTACTATCTCGGCACCTGCCTCCTCTATCAGAAAGACATAAAGGGCGCGCAGGAGGCTTTGAAGAAAGCTTCCGAACTGGACCCTGGGAACTACTGGTACAAGGAAAGGCTTGCCCTGGCATATTCACTGTCGGGAGAAGAGGACCTCACCATTTCCACCTACGAGACTCTGCTCAAGGAATTCCCGAAGAAGAACGAGCTGTACTACACCCTGGTCAATCTCTACCTGAAGCAGAACCAGTTCGACAAGGCCCTTGCCGCGATGGACCAGATCGAAACGGTTTTCGGGAAGAATGAGAACGTGACTTCGACAAGGTACGACATCCTTCTCCGCCAGAACAAACCGGAAGAGGCCCTCAAGACCTTGGAAGAATACAACAAGGAATATTCATCGCCATTCGTCCTCACCAAGCTCGGAGACCATTCCATGGCCGAATACAAGGATTCCCTGGCCCTGGCCTACTACAAGGAAGCTCTCGACCTTCAGGGCAACTATGCTCCGGCACTCCTTGGAGAGGCTGAGATCTACCGGATGAGGAGGAACTACGAAGGCTTCTTCGGCACGGTGGGCAAGTTCATCAACGATGCCGAATCGATGCCGCAGGCCAAGGCCCAGTACCTCAGCATGCTGGTCCAGCGGAGCGAGCCCCGCTTCATCCAGAATTTCCGACCCAGCCTCGACTCTTTGTTCGACTGCATGGTCATGAGGCATCCCGCCGACAGCAACGCCCTCAAGGCCTCCGGATTCTACTACTATGCAACGGAAAGGAGTGAAAAAGCCAAGGTCCTCCTGAACAAGAACATGAGGCTTCATCCAGAGAGCCTGGATGCCGCTGCCAGCTATGTCCAGCTCCTTGGCTATATGAGCGACTGGGATGCGCTGCCCGCCGCAGCCGACAGCGCACTGGCGATGTTCCCGAAGGAGACCGCCTTCCTCGAAATGAAGAATGTCGCCCTCTACAACAAGAAAGAGTGGCAGGCCATTATCGACAACAGCCTCAAGATAATCGAAACCGCCCCGGAAGACACTTCGGTGACCATCCCGGCCCTCGCGAACATCGGGGATGTCTATCACGAGATGGGTGACTCCAAGAACGCCTACAAGTACTACAAACAGGTCCTGAAGCTGGATCCCGGCTATGCTCCGACCCTGAACAACTATGCCTACTATCTTTCCCTTGAAGGAAAGAGCCTGAAGAAGGCCAGGGACATGAGCAAGAAGACTATAGAGAAGGAGCCGGACAACGCCACGTACCTCGACACCTACGGATGGATCCTGCACCTTCTGGGGAAGGACCAAGACGCCAAGGCTGTCTTCAAGCACGCCATGATCTACGGAGGCAAGGAGAACTCCACCATCCTGGAACACTATGCGGAAGTGCTCGAGGCCCTTGGAGAAACCGACCTCGCCCTTTATTACCATAACCAGGCCGCTGCTCGCAAGGCCAAGGAAAGCGAATGATGAAAAAGTCCTTGCGAATATTCCTCATCTTCCTCCTGACGCTCGCGGCAGGAGGTTCGGCGGCATATTCACAGAACACCAAGAGCCAGGAAGCAAGGAAAGCCAGGCTCCAGAAGGAAATCGCCATCCTGGACAGCCAGATAAAGGCCATCGCCAGCAAGAGTGCGAGCGCCGTCAACAAACTCACCCTTATCAGGAAAAAGGTCGATGCCAGGAAGGAACTCGTCGCAGAGAGCGACAAGCAGATTTCTGAATATTCAACTTCCATCGCAGCCAAGGAGAAGGAAATCAAGGCCATGCAGGCTCGCCTGGACACTTTGTCCGACTACTATGAGCGCCTGGTCAGAAGCACCTACAAGAACCGCAACGCCAAGGTCTGGTACATGTACATCCTGGCGAGCGACGACCTTGGCCAGGCTTTCAGGCGGTACGGCTATCTCCGTGACCTTTCCAAGCAGATGAACGCCCAGGCCACCAGGATCATTGCTGCCAGGGACACCCTCGCCAGGCAGACGGAGGAACTGGCTGCCATGAAAAAGGACGCAGAAACTCTCCGGAGCCAGAGGGTAGCCGAAATGGGGAAACTCCAGGCCGAACAGAACGACTCCCAGAACCTGGTCAACCAGCTCAAGAGAGACAAGAAGAAATACCAGCAGGACCTGGCAAAGAAACAGCGTGAAGTCGAAGCCCTAAACCGGGAGATCGAACGGATAATCCGACAGGCCCTGGAAGACAAGGACAAGGGCGGGAAGACTTCCGGAAAGACATCTGCCAAACCGGCCAAACCCATCGACTACACCCTCGCCAAGCAGTTCGAATCGAACAAGGGCAAGCTCCCATGGCCTGCCGACGGCCCTGTGGTCGATCATTTCGGACAGCGCTACCATCCGGTCTACACCAACCTCAAGCTCCCGTTCAACAACGGCATTTCAATCGCTTTGGGACAAGGCTCGACGGTCAAGGCCGTCTTCGACGGAGAGGTCCGCCAGATCGTAGTGATGCCCGGCTACAACAAGTGCATCCTGGTCCAGCATGGGAACTTCTTCTCTTTCTATTGCAAGATGGGGTCTGTCAGCGTCAAGGCCGGTGACAAGGTAAAGACCGGACAGAACCTCGGCACCGTGGACACTATCGGCGGAGAAACCCAGCTCCACTTCCAGATCTGGTCCGGCCGTACTCCGCAGAATCCTGAAAGCTGGCTAAGGCCCAGATAAACCAAGAAGATGAAACACACCATCACCATAAAGAATCTCGGAGACCTTGACAGGGCGGCGGAAGAATTCCTGTCGAGCATAGAAGGTCACCGGATAATTGCATTCCATGCCCCCATGGGCGCCGGAAAGACCACGTTCACCACGGCTCTCTGCCGCAAGCTGGGAGTAAGGGAAGATGCTGTCAGTTCACCTACATTCGCGATAGTCAATGAATATAGGACCGGCACCGGAGAGCCCATGTACCATTTCGATTTCTACCGCATCAACAAGGTTTCCGAGGCCCTTGACATCGGTTTCTACGACTACATCGACAGCGGCTGCCTGTGCGTGATCGAATGGCCTGAGAACATTGAAGACATCCTCCCGGAGGACACACTGGTCGTCACGATCAGCGTAGCCCCGGACGATTCAAGGGTCCTTTCTTGGGAAGACTGACGGAGCCAGCAAGGCCTCCAACTCACTTGAAAAACGCTTCGCTGCAACCCGGTTGACATCGTCCAGCCGGGATAGGTTTTTCTGGAGATTGGCCTTGAAATAGGTTTCGTTAAGAAGCAGTCCTCCGCCAAGGAAGCCTGTCACCCAGTTGTGGTCGAGCAGTTCCAAGGCTGTGAAAGCTGCTGCGCCTGCATTGAGCAGCAAGGACGCCGCCCCAGCCGAAGGCTTTCCAAGATACATCTGGCCGGCCGGAGGGATCATGGACAGAAGGGTAGCCGTGCCCTCTTTCTTGAAATGAGGTGCCTTCTTGAACAGTTTCCTGACAGCCTCTTTCCTGGAGACATCATCCCCAGCCCATCGCAACGCCCATTCCCGGGCCTCAGACAGACGCCACGAGCCAGCCAGAAGGACGGCATACAATCCTGGCTCTGACTCCGCCTTGCCACTTTCTTCAAGATACCCGAGAGCTGTACCATCGTCCCCGGCGAGATGGCTGTAACGGGCCTTGAGCAGAAGGATCTCTGAAACGTCATCCGCCTCAAGGAGATACATCCGGATCCGCTCCAATGTTGCCACTGCATCTTCGAACAGACCGGCTTCAGCATAACAGCCAGCCTTCGCTTCCAGAGCCTGATGGGTCCGCACGGGGTCGTCCGATCCGTACACGACCCTTTCCCACCGGAGCGCCTGCACCAGCGGGTCATCTGCTCCCCGTCCATCCGGAAGCACCTGGCCCTCAACGGAAAATGCTACGAAGAGGGAGATGCAGATGATAAAGGATGAGAGCATTCTCTGATGCGACACGTTCATCTCTTTCTATGCTGACTGACATGTAACTTCCATAAATATTCCCGAGATAAAAAGCAGCACAAAGGGAACCGGCGGCTATGGTCCTCCAGTCCTTGCCTCCATGCTTCTTCCAGTTTTCCGCAGTTATGGCTCCAAGCGAACCCACCGTAAGGAAGGCGGCCACTCCCTCTCCGAGCCTCCCGGAATAGACCTTCCCTGCACCAGGAACCACTGCAGAAGCCAAGGCGGCCACTCCTGCATGTTTACGTTTGGCGTCGAATCTTCCTGCTCCTATCTCCGAAACGATTCTCTCGGCTTCCGCCAAGGTGTAATCCCGATAAGAGAATAATGCTGAATCGCTCCTCCATTCTCCTTCTTTTCCCTGCATTATCGCCAGCCCAGCCCTTTGCAGGGCAGCCAGTTCTGCATAAGGACCGCTTCCGGAAAATGCGGCAGGAATATTCCCGGAAGAAAGAAGGTATGATGCTTCGTCAAGTCGTCCCAAGGTCGCCAGGGAAACCACCCTGTAGGAGAAAGATTCCGCTCCGAACCGAGACTCCAAAGGGACAAGGCTGAAAAGGTCGGCCGCCTGTGACAGCTTCCGGTCCGAAAAGAGAACTTTCGCCCGGATGAAGTCAAGGGTGTCCGAGTCTTTGTAAGGCATTTGGACCAGCGTAATGGCGTCCTGCCTCAACTCATTATCCAGCAAATAATTGAAAAAGTCTATATCTTCAGAGACATTCCTGGCACCTCCCAAAGGGAATGTCATTCTCACTGTGTCGGGAGGTGGAAGGATCAATGAAGGGCGCTGGGAGGCCTTTCCGATCCTTGAAGACGACATTATCCGATCCGGAAGCCCCAGGATCGAGCGGGACTGGCCCGATAAATGAAAGTGCCCGCCCATGGAAAACAAGGACAGGACAGTCAGGATTGTCAACTGGAGCCGCCGGCACATAGGGCTAGGTCATTTCCTGGCCGGTTTCTTGCCTGCAGAAGCCTGTTTTACAGGCTTGGCATCAGCCGGGACTTGAAAATCGAACATGGGGTCGTCTCCGTCAAGACGGACATTCGAATAGACGGTCCGCACCAAGGTAGAATCTTTCTTGGAGGTAAACTGGACGGAAGTGACCCGGAGTGGCAAGACGAAGTTTGTGAACTTTGAATATGAAGAGAGGTAGGTCTTGCTTACTACCGCTCCGCCGGCATCGTAGTAGGCAAGGTAGATCGGGAGGTAGTTCTCCAGGACCAGTTCGACCTTGGCCACGCCTTTCCCCTTGACGGCAGGTACATAGGTCCTCTTGACAAGGCCTTCGCCTTCCTGGGACGTAGAAGAAAGCTTGTAGCCATACAGGCTGAGACCCATGTCGCCGCTCCTTCCGGAAAGGAAAAGATAGACAAGGTCATCCTTGTCGCTGAAATCGTCTTTCCTGTCGGAATAGACCTCATTCGTCTCCGGGATGTAGAGACTGAATTCACCGTTAGGGTTGGTGACTGTGTAATAGAGGCTCGGAGAGTCGAAGACACGTACCATCCGGCCTGAAGAATTGCAATAGACCTTGTTCTTTACCGTCGTTACCTTTCCGGCATACATAGTCTTCACCTCCACGTCAGCCGCGACTCTGCGCTGAGCCGCAGCTGAAAAGGAGGTGATGATCAAAAATACTATCAGTAGCCAGCTGCGATGCATTAACCCCACATGAAGAATGAGGTGTTGCCGCAATAGCGTGCGACCGAATTGTCTTCGACCGTAGCAACGATCTCTACGATGAAATCAACGAACGGGACAACTCCGAAGATTCCTCCGAAAGTGAAAGTGTAGATTGCCCACATCCAAGGCCTGGTGCCCATGTAATGACGATGGACTCCGAACTCACCAAGGAAGAAGGTAAGGAGGATAGCTGCCACGGGGCTCTTGGAAGAAGCCATTGAGACTGAGGGAGCTGCAGAAGGGAGCATGAGCCCTGCAGAAACGGAAGCAGGAACCTCGTTCATAAGCTCGACCGGAGAAATCGCCGTAGCGTTTTCGATTGCACTGTCAATAGCCTCGTCATCGAGTTTGTAGGAGGCGGCTGATGCTACCGTAGTGATCGCAAACATGGCGACCAGAACAATTAGAAACTTTTTCATTGCACAATTTGTTTTTTGCCACAACAAATATACTCATTTTTTTCAGAGTTCCTCCCTCTTGTCAAGGAAGCGGTAGGAAGCCGCCTCCGTAAGGAAAGAAGGACAGATCTGCTCCGAGCCTTCCAGGTCAGCTATGGTCCTGGCTACCTTGAGGATCCTCGAATATGCCCTTGCGGACAGGCCAAGCTTTTCTATCAGATTCTCCATCACGGTCTTGCAGGTTTCATCCAGGGGGCAGAATCTTTCTATCATACGGCTGTTCATCTCGGCATTCGTGAATATTCCTTCAGAAGCGAAACGTGAAGCCTGGATCTCCCGTGCAGCCATGACCCTCCGGGCCACATCTGCGCTCTTTTCACCCTTCCTCATTCCCACAAGCTTCCGGGTCGGCACCGGATGAAGCCACAGCTGGATATCGATGCGGTCCAGTATGGGACCGGAGAGCCTCGAGAGGTAGGCGATCCTCTGGCCCGGAGTGCACCTGCACCTGTCACCTTCTCCATAATAGCCGCAAGGACAAGGGTTGGAAGCAGCCACCAGCATGAACGATGACGGGAACTCCAGTTTGGACCGGAGCCTTGAGATAACGACTTTCCGATCCTCCATAGGCCCACGAAGTGCCTCCAGGACAGACTTCGGCATCTGGCCATATTCATCTATGAAAAGTATCCCGTTATGAGCGAGCGTCACCTCTCCCGGCTTTATGTCCTGCCCTGCTCCTCCACCGATTATTGCCGGGAGGGATGCGCTGTAATGTGGTGCCCTGAACGGTCTTTCCCTTACCAGTCCTGTTCCGGACCCTTTCAGTCCGCACACGGAATATATCCTGCTGGTCAGTATCGATTCTTCTCTGTTCATCGGAGGGAGGATCCCCGCCAAAGCCTTCGCCAAGGAACTCTTCCCGCTGCCTGGAGGTCCGAGAAGAAGAACATTGTGTCCTCCGGCCGCCGCTATCTCTGTCCCCCGCTTAGCTCCTTCCTGGCCGATTATTTCCGAGAAATCCATCATATCCCAGCCCGGAGCCCTCCTGGGCCCGGATTTCCCCGATAGTTCATGATAGAGGCCAGTATTCCAGACAAGCAAGTCGGAACAATCCTCCTTCCCTTCCAGGATCCTCAGCACATCTACAAGGTTGCTTACGCCGAAGACTGACTTTGAAGTACTTTCCGTAGCCTCCATGGAAGATCTCAAAGGAAGGATGCATCCTTCCAGGCCAAGGGATGCAGACAGGTCGGCGAAAAGGAGTCCTCCCTGCACATCACGCACCGAACCATCCAGGCCAAGTTCCCCCATCAGCAGGTACTTCTCCAGCCCAGGCAAGTTACATTGCCCAGAAGCCGCAATGATGCCGACGGCTATCGGAAGGTCGTAACCGCCTCCGTTCTTGTGCATGTCAGCTGGTGCAAGGTTGATGACAATCTTTTTTCCGGGAATCCTGAAGCCAAGGGCCTGAAGGGCGGTAACTGTTCTCAGGAGGCTCTCCTTGACTGCCACGTCGGCCATCCCTACCAGATGGATTCCGATCCCCTGGGTGATGTCCACCTCGACTGTCACAGGTTGAGCCTCTATCCCGATGCATTTCGCTGCAATGATGTTGATAAGCATAGTTCAAGTTCAAAAACGGTCATGCAAATATGCGAAAGGAGAACCGAAGTCCTCCTCAAAAACAAAAAAACAATGATAAGAAACAGAAAAATAATCAGTACCCCATCTCGTCCAGGGCAGCATGGATGAAATTCCATGCCGGAGTCTTGTAATATCTGTGGCCTCCGTCTCCTACTTCCAATGCACATTTCCCCTTTCCGGCAGCACTGAATATCTCTTTGGTCTTTTCGAATTCCGACCTTGCTCCGTCCACAGGAAAAATCCCATCATCCTTCCCTTGTATGATACAAAGATACCTCCCGGAGAGAAGGCCGGCGAGATCCCCCATGTTTCCGAGGTCCAGCATACCGGGAATATAGTTGCATTCACAATGACGCATAGCCAGTATGCTGCCTTCATATGATGAGAAAGCCCCTGAAGGAACGCAGATGGATATCCGCTGGTCAACGGCTCCTGCATAAAGCGTCGCCGTCCCCCCTCCTGAATGCCCAGACACGATTATCTTTCGCGGATCGACCGGCAGGTTCGCAATGGACCAGTCGATTATCTTCATGATATCCCAGACTCTGTCTCCGACAGGAGTCCTTCCGATGAGCAGATCATGAAGCATGTAGTCATGGCAGGACGAAGTCGCATCTGCCCGAAGGTCTTCCTCAGTCCGGGTCTTTCCAAAAGCCCTGGCGGTGGGGGCGATGGCTATGAACCCTTCCTGGACAGCCTGCACTGCGATATTCCTTTCACCATCTTCGGCCAGGGAGCGGTCTTCCTCGCTCCAATAGACCCCGGCATAGAGTTCGGTGTTCTTTGAATGGCCATGAGGCGTGACCATCAGGCCGGTTTTCCCATCGATCCCCTTCGGCCGAAGGATCACGACTGGGACATACACATCGGGTTCAGTGAGGATCTCCCAGCGCTCGCGAGTGTATGCACCCATGTCTTCACTGTCAAACTGTCTCGCCTGAGGGACAAAGTTTCCCATCTCTTCCTTCATCTTGGCGACACCGAGCGTCTTTTCAAGTTCAGACCGGAAATGCTTCTGCCATTTCTTGTAACTACCTTTCCAGCTCCTCCAGGCATATCGTCCTTCTGCCCCGGAATACAATCTGTCAAAATGGTCCTCGGCGGACGGAAAACCTGTCATGTCCACTTCCGGACGGATGTATTTTACCTCCTGGCCCTGCAGCATGATAGAAGAAAGGAGGAACAAAAAGAAGATTATCTTTTTCATGGCAATGTCTTTGCTTCTTTTACAAACCTACAAAAACTTTAAGTATCTTTGTAACATGGACAACAACGAAATAACGATTTTTTGCAAAAACGACGGCAAAAACCACAGGATAGAGATGGGAGGCACATTGAAGGACCTCTCCAGGAAATGGTGCAAGACGGTCACCGATCCCAAGACCGGCCAGAAACTGGATGTCATCGCCGCCCTTGTTGACAACAAACTCAAGGAACTGGAGTACCGGCCCATGCTTTTCCATCAGGTGGAATTCATCGGCTTCAACCATCCCGATGGCAGACGGTGCTACCTCCGTTCACTTTGCTTCGTTCTCCAGAATGCTGTCCGTGAGCTATTCCCGGACAAGATACTCCTTGTGGACCATTCTCTCCCCAGCGGTCTTTACTGCGAGATAATCGAGAAAGGCAAAATGGAAGACGGCCGCAACAAAGTCTATTTCGTTACGGACGATGAAATCGACGCCATTAAGGCCAAGATGAAAGAAATCATCTCCAGGGACCTGCCTTTCACCAGGGTCAAGATGAATTCCGAAGAGGCACAGGAAATCTTCCTCAAGAACAACCAGCCTCAGAAAGCCGAACTCCAGAAGAGCATAGGCACATTCATCTGCAGTGTTTACTACCTCGACGGCAAGGCGGACACCATGCATGGGCCGCTGATTCCTTCGACAGGATTCCTCAAGACGTTCGACATCACCGGGATCGGTCAGGGATTCTGTCTCCAGGGGCCTGCCATGACTGATTTCTCCAAGGTCGTTCCGATGAAGCGTCAGGCCAAGATCGCTGCCACATTGAAGGAATATTCCGACTGGTGTTCAATAATCGGCATCGAAAGTGTCGGTTCCCTCAATTCGGCTATAAAGGACGGCCGGGCAATCGAAATAATAAACCTGGCCGAAGCCCAGCATGAAAGGGCCTATGCCAGGATCGCCGACAAGATCTACGAGAACAGGGGGATGAAGAGGATAGTGATGATTGCCGGTCCTTCGTCCAGCGGAAAGACATCCTCCTCGCTCCGCATAGCTCTCCAGTGCAAGGTCCTGGGACTTAAACCGAAAGTTATCGAGCTTGACAACTATTTCGTTGACAGGGACAGGACTCCCATAGATGAAGATGGCAAGCCGGATTTCGAATCCCTGCATGCCATGGACTTGGAATTCCTCAACAGCCAGCTGAACGATCTGCTTGCCGGGAAAGAGGTGGAGATACCCAAATTCGATTTCAAGGCCGGCTGCAGGACTTTCGTAGGGAATAAGATCCATCTTGAAGAGAAAGACATCCTCATCATGGAAGGAATCCATGCCCTCAATCCCGAAATGACCTCGGCAGTGGACAACTCCAGGATATTCAGGGTCTATGCTTCCGCACTGACGTCCTTGAACATTGATGAGAATGTCAATCTTTCGACATCCGACAACAGGTTGCTCCGCCGCATGGTAAGGGACAATAGGACACGTGGACTGAATCCCGAAAAGACAATTATGCTGTGGGACAGTGTGCGGCGTGGTGAGACAAGGAATATCTTCCCGTTCCAGGAGAATGCGGATGCATTGTTCAACTCTGCCCTGATTTTCGAGCTCCCGATGCTGAAATATTATGCCGAGCCTCTCCTCAGGCGTATATCGCCTTGTTCTCCGGCTTACACCGAAGCGGTCCGCCTGCTCAAGTTCCTGGACTACATCGTAGCCCTCCAGCCATCCGAGATAGCGGCAATTCCTCCGACATCCATCATGCGGGAATTCATCGGCGGCCAGACCCTCTAGCAGCGTTTCAAGACAGGCCGGTCTCATTCACCCTCCGAACTACACGGTCACGTTTTCGACAATTATCGACCCGCACAGTTCCACGCCGAACTACACGGTCACGTTTTCGACAATTATCGACCCGTACAGTTCCACGCCGAACTACACGGTCACGTTTCCCACATATTTCTGCCCCCACAATTACCCCACCGAACTACAAAGTCACGTTTTTGACAATTATCGACCCGTACAGTTCCACGCCGAACTCCACGGTCACGTTTCCCACATATTTCTGACCGCACAATTCACCACACCGAACTACAAAGTCACGTTTTCGACAAATATCTACCCGCACAATTCACCACACCGAACTACAAAGTCACGTTTTCGACAATTATCGACCCGCACAGTTCCGCGCCGAACTCCACGGTCTCGTTTCAACCATATTTCTGCCCGCGGAGTATCGAATAGAACTCCCCTCCACCAGCCATTAGAACACTTGACAAACTAAAGTACTAAGAAAGGAATGATCCTTCTTTATGGGTTCAGTGGGAAAAACTTGTGTTCAGGAACAGATAATCTTTGGCAGTTTAGGCATTTCTTAGGATGAAATCGGCACAAAGAGTGTCGTGGCACCTGTCTCATTGATTATAAGCCTATTACTAACAAGAGGTTGCACCTATTTTGTGGTGTTGTGTCCATAGGGATTTGCACCACTGCCACCCTCGGCGGGTTGGGAATTGCCAGTGACTTGTGATGTGCTGCGGGTGGTGGAGTCCATAGGGATTTGCACCACTGCCACCCTCGGCACGTTAAGAGGGGGGACCGGAGCGGAACGAAGTGAAGCGAACGGTGGGGCCGCGAAGCGGCGGTGCAAACCCCTATGGACTCCACCACCCAGTCATCATCCCCAACATAAAAATCACCTTCCCACACAGATCCCATCAGAACGCCCTGCAAGGCTGATTTCATGGGAAGGCTAGACAATTTCGCCTAACCTTCCCATTAGCAATGCAGCACAAGGCTTCGAAAGGCCCTCTCACTGGGAAGGTGAATTTCATCTTCTGGCTGAACCGTAAGCATTCCGGCCTGTTTTACTCACCAAGTTTAATCGCAAGACACGTCCGTGAGCATTCCGGACGGTTTCACTCACGGGAATTCGGGCTTTCAAAGCTTAGATGACGTTCAATTCCAGAAAACTGGTGCACGGAGATAGCCGTTAGATACATTCTGGAAGGTTGCCTATTGCGCTACCATGAGATCTGGGGCATCGGCACACGATCAAATCTGGGGTATCGGCGCGCGATCCGATCTGGGGCATCAGCACACGATGGTGGGCCTAGGAGTGTGCAAGAATCAATGTCTCCGTGCACCAGTTTGGCGAACTGTCTGATGCAAGAGAAGAGGAAACATCCGCCTTTGCAGCCACGTTTCAGATGGGTTTACGCAGCTGGAACGGAGCAACGATGATGCTATGGGAAGGGATTTGAAGAAATGTCAGGTCAGATGACCTCGATGGCACCAGACTCGACCCAACCCTGACGACCGTCGGCCAAGGAAATATTCACCCATGAACCGACATTGTCAAGGATCTGCACTTTCGTTCCCTCATGGATAATGAACAAGTCCGTCCCCCCGGAAGGAGAACTCTTGACCGAAGAAACCGGAAGCATCACAATGGCACTATCCTTCCTGAAATAATCATTCTTCTGCCATAACGAGAATCCAAGGCAAGACAAAGACAAGAGCAAAAGGACTATCCCGCAATAGAACCCGGTACGACGCTTCCCGGTAGAAGATGCCAGCAAGAAAAGCAAGCCCATGGCCAAGGCTCCACACAACAGAACAAGGAAGAGGACAGCCCAGGTGTTTGAACCAAGTTGGTAACAAACCTTCCGGGCAAGACTCTTTAAGATAAACTCCGGAACCGACTCAATCTTGTCCTGCACGAAACTTCCGGCAAAATCAAGGTTGTAACGCGCATCAGAGAAGGACGGGTCAAGCTTTAGAGCCCGCTCATAATTAAGGATAGCCTTCGGATAGTTTCCGACCTTGAAATAGGCATCTCCGACATTACAGTACAGTTCAGGAGATTCCAGGCCCGAAGCCAGCACCTGTTCCCAAGACGAGACCGCATCCTGAAAACGGTTGTCAGAATAAGCAGTCACACCTTCCTGCCACAAAGAAGCGGCATCTGAAGGATTCGCAGGAGTGACAGCCTCGCTGGCTGCAGAAGTGTCTGAAGGAACGATGGAAATCTGGTCCGATTGAGCGAAAGTGCTGAACGACATGCCGAAAGCAAGCAACAAGGCTATGACTGCGCCACCCCCAACTGCATGTCCCTTACCGGACTTCAAGCTCGAATCGATTGCCGATATAACCTTCACCGCACTCTCATAATGCGCATTCATCGCCTCATGGCCTCCATCCGGTGAATACCTCGCGAATTCACAAGCATCAAGCAAGTCCACGAATTCCTTGGTGTCTGTTTCACTGACGCCACCCGAAACCAATGAAGCAGCGATGTTGTCCTTGCTTATCTCCGACATATCCATATTGAGTTTGTCTGAAATGAAACCTATGAGGGTCTTGTGCAATTCCTCGTAGAATGCAGTGTAAAGATTCTTGCCAAGGAAATCTCCTGCCTGGGACAGGCGCTTCCTGGCCATCTTGGTAGCCCTGCGGTTTTTGGTCAGGGCGACATCCGACCTCATCGCAGCAAGCTTACGGGTAGCAAGCCAGGCGACCAGGAAGCCCAGCAGGATAAGGACGAGGATCACGAAGAACAAAGGTGAACCCATGAAGAAGGAACCACCCTTGGCCAAGGATGGCTGCTTCACTGAAATGAAGCGTATGTCATCTGCAAGGCTCTTGACATCCCGTCTTTCCACACCTGGATTGACGACTGAAGGAGAAGATGCATCCGAACCCTTGCCCTTCGCGACTTTGATGTGCATGGGCTCAGTACGCAAAGTGACATATTTGCCGGCAGAGACATCATAATAGGAATATTCCACCGGTTCGATGGTAAAGTCTCCTGCACTCCTGGGAATGAATGGGAACTCGAAGGACTTGCTGCCGGATGTACCGCCATTGCCCTTGTCCGTGTTCTCGCTAGACTTTGTGTCATAAACCTCGAAATCCGGAGGGAAACTGACCTTGGGCTCTTCAAGCAGGGATACATTGCCACGGCCGGAAACCGTTATGACAAGAGAACCGGCATCATGGGTCTTGAGTTCATTGGAAGAAAGACGGGCGGAAATACCGAAACTTCCGACACCACCTCCGAATGAAGCAGGCTGCCCAGAAGGAAGCGGATTGACTTTAACCCTGACGGCCGGAGTGCTTACACGCTTGCGGATAGTACGGTATTCATCCTGGAAGAAACTGTCGAATATGCTGGTGGACTTCCCGGGATTGATCCTGATATTCACAAGGCACACCAGTTCCGAAGGGTCTATGGTTATTGTCCCTGACTGCTGTGGAATGAGCACATAAGACCTGAGGACTGCCGCGTTGTAGATCTTGTCGTCAAAACTCTCGCGCTTGAATTCAATGTTGGAGGGGGAATATGTCTCCTGGCTCCAGAATCCGTTGAATGTAGGGAATTTGACGTTTTCAAAACCAGCGATGTCAACCCTCTGATAAAGCTTCAGGGTCGCTGTTATCGGTTCGCCGATCACCACTTCGGAACGGCTCAGGGAAAGCCTCATGAACAGGTCCTCTGAAGGAATCTCGCCGGTAACGGCCTGCTGTCTTGAACTTTGGGCCTGGTTTTGGTCTGACGACTGCCCTTGGGATGAAGGCTGCGACCCTTGCGGCGCTGATGAAGCATCGGTCACCACCTGGATGGAAGGAGCTGGAGAAGATATCTTTTCCCCTGCCAGAGTCGCTGAAGCTGAGGGGAGCTGGAATGTACCCGTCCCCTTCGGAAGAAGGATGTAAGTAAAGGTGGTCTGATGGGAAGAAGACCTCTTGCCATTGATGATCTGGATGCTTGTGGACGTACCCTTCTGAGGTCCCCAGACCAGTTGGAAATCATCTCCTTGTGACCAAGAGAAGTCAGACGGGCTCTTTTCCCCCTCAATTATGAACGTGATGTTGAACTGCTCGTTCACGGCGACGACGTTCGGTGCCTCAACCTTTATCACATTCTGCGCAAAGGTGCTGAGCGTCGCTAACAGCAAAAATGCAATCGTGTGCAGGTACTTGTTCATCATCTTGCTACCAATTCTTATCCTTCTGGCGGGACTTCATGACAGCCGCCTTCTCTTTGTTGACTTTATCTTGTGTTTCTTTTTCCCTGGCCTGGATAGCCTTCAGCATCTGCTGGGCCTGCTGAGGAGAAATCTTCGCATCACCCTGTCCCTGACCTTGATCCTGATTCTGGTCCTGGTTCTGATCCTGATTCTGATCCTGGTTCTGGTCCTGATTCTGGTCCTGATTCTGGTCCTGGTTCTGGTCCTGATTCTGGTCCTGGTTGCCACCTCCGCCACCGCCACCCTGATTCTTGAGCATCAGTTTCGCGTAAGCATAGTTCTCCTTGGCATCCATGTCATCGGGGTGCCTGAGAAGACTTTGTTTGTATGCCTCCACGGCGGCTCCCCAGTCTTTCTTCTGTACGGCGATATTGCCCAGGTTATAGTAATAATCAGAGGCGGAAACATTCGCCGGAGTCGCTTCCTTTACCTTGTCCATCACCTTTCCGGCCTCTTCGAAGTTATCCTGACGATAAAGTGAATTGGCAAGGTTGTAGGATGCAGCGAAAGAAGCCGTGTCCTTGACAAGAGCCTTGCGATATTCTATTTCACTTCCGCTCCAGTTGCCTTTCTTGAACTGACGGTTGCCTGAGCGAACCTCATGACGGTCCACCTGCGCCATGATCGAGACGCATTGAATGGCCCCCAGAAGGAACATCAATGAATATTTCAACCTGGTCCTCATGATTTCTTGTCGAACAAATGCCTCCCTGACCTTCTCTCCCCTATCAGCATTTCAATGACGAAGAATGCCAGGGCAAGGCCCAGGAAATACATAAACTGCTCATCATATTCCTCGAAGACTATGGAATTGAATTCCTCAGCCTGGAGTTTCTTTATCTCATTGACGATCGGTGCCAAGCCGAACTCGTCATTTCCTGCATGGACATACGCTCCTCCTCCGGCTTCAGCTATTTCCTTCAGCGTTTCCTCATCCAACTTGGTCACGACTATATTGCCTTCCTTATCCCTAAGGAGTCCGTTCTTTGTCGGAATCGGCTGGCCTTCGACGGAACCGACACCGATGGTGTAGACCTTCACTCCCGCTTCGGCCGCCTGCATGGCAGCGGCAACTGCATCGTCTTCATGATTTTCTCCATCTGTGATGACGATGATCGCCCGGCTCTGTTCACTCTGGGCGCTGAAGCTTTTTACAGCAGTGTTGATGGCATCTCCGATTGCCGTTCCCTGAACAGGGATAGACTCTGTGGATATGTTCCCAAGGAACATCTTGGCACTCACATAGTCAGTAGTGATAGGAAGCTGGACGAAAGGCGTACCTGCGAATATGATAAGACCTATCCTGTCATCCTGGAGCCTGTCAGTTATCCTTGAAATAGCCAGTTTGGCTCTCTCGAGACGGTTCGGTGAATAATCCTGCGCCAGCATGGAATTCGACACATCCAGGAGGATCATGATCTCTGCTCCCCTCGCCTTATGTTCCTTGAGTTTCGCACCGATCTGAGGCCTCGCAAGTCCGATCACAAAGAAAAAGAACGCCAACGCATACATCACCGCACGCACCCATCTCTTCGAACGCGACCATGATGGCATGAGGTCATTCACGAGGTCCTCATCCCCTAGCCTGCGGAGACGACGCCTCCTTGCCTTCATCCACAAAGCGAGTCCCACGAAGAAGAATGGGATCAACAGAAGAAGGAGCAGATAGTCTGGTCTTGCGAATATTATCATGGCAACCTCCTCAAAACTAATAGTTTGACCAGCATTTCAAGAAGGAGGAGGATGGCTGCTGCAAGGGCGTAGCCACCGAAGAGTTCCTTGTAAACGGGGAAACTGTCAACGGTAGTGCGAGCCTTCTCCATCTTGTTGATCTCTGAATATATCTCCGAAAGCTTGGTGTTGTCGGTTGCCCTGAAATAACGGCCTCCGGTGGATGCAGCTATGTTGCCAAGCAGCTTTTCATCGATTTCTACCTTCATGTTCTGGACCTGGACGCCCCAGGGAGTCATCACCGGATAAGGAGCCTCTCCATTGGCTCCGACACCGATGGTATATACCCTGATTCCATAGGTCTTGGCAATTTCGGCGGCGGTCTCCGGAGCCACTTCCCCACTGTTGTTTACTCCATCGGTCAGGAGGATGACTACCCGGCTCTTGGCGTCGGAATCCTTCAGCCTTGCAACCGCAGTAGCCAGGCCGTTGCCGATTGCCGTACCGTCTTCGATGAGGTCGGTAGAGATCTCCTTCATCAAGTTGATAAGGGTCGCCCTGTCCGTAGTCAGGGGGCACTGGGTGTAGCTCTCCCCGGCAAATACGACGATTCCCATCCTGTCGGAAGGTCGCTGGGCAATGAATTCGATTGCGATGTCTTTAGCAGCACTGATCCTGTCCGGGCTGAAATCGCGGGCAAGCATACTCGTGGAGACATCCATCGCAAAGATTATGTCGATTCCCTCGGTGTCGACCCTTTCGACCTTCCGGGAAGAGCGTGGTCTTGCAATGGATATCACGATCAGGCAAAGGGCGGCAGTCCTGAATATGAAAGGAATATGTCGGATTATGCCCAGGACGGAGCTGCCTCCGGTTTTCCAGGGGGTGGCCTGTGAGACTCTAAGGTGAGGCCGCCTGTCGCGTATTTCGATGTAGATGTACCGAAGCACCAACAGGAAGGGGACCAGCAGCAGCCAGAGGAGTTTGGGATATTCGAAAAACATCACTCGGTCCCTCCCGTTTTATTCCCGTCTGCAGAATCCCCGCTTTCCGCCAGGTCGCCCACCGGGTCTCCCGCCGCAGCGAAGCGAGAATCATCTTCAGGTGACGCGCCAGCCGGAGCGGACTCCGGGCTTAGGCCGTTCTCAGCCGCAGCGAAGCGAGAAT
>CADBMD010000075.1 GCA_902795735.1 uncultured Bacteroidia bacterium | reverse complement strand
TGAGAAGAGGGGAGTGCAGTTCTGCCTTCGTTGCAAGGTTACCGGAATCGAGGGTAACACCGTGGTCTATGAAGATCCCGAAGGAAAGGTCTGCCGCGTCAGCGGTGACAAGATCCTCGTCAGCGTCGGCCGCAGAGCCAACCTCAAGGGTTTCGGCCTGGAGAACATCGGCGTAGAGCTCGCCCTCAATCCTGCCGGCCGTCCTTATGGAATCAAGGTCGATGACAGGATGCGTACGAATGTCCCCGGTGTCTATGCCGCTGGTGATGTCACTGGCTTCTCGATGCTGGCACACACCGCTTCACGTGAGGGTGAGGTTGCAGTGAACAACATCCTTGGGAAGAACGACAGGATGCGTTACAATGCCATCCCCGGAGTCGTCTACACCAATCCTGAGGTCGCAGGCGCCGGCCTTACCGAGGCCGAGGCTAAGGCCAAGGGCATCGATTTCAAGGTCGTAAAGCTCCCGATGGCATATTCAGGACGCTTCGTAGCCGAGAATGAGAAGGGTGACGGAATCTGCAAGATCATCGTTGGCGCCAAGTACCATGAGGTCCTGGGTGTCCACATGCTCGGCAACCCCTGCTCTGAGATTATCCACAGCGCATGTCTTGCCATCGAGGCCGAGATGACTCTGGAACAGCTCCAGGAGATAGTCTTCCCTCATCCTACCGTGTCTGAAATTATCAAGGAAACATCATTTACCATTAAATAAAAAGAACAAACCATGCCTAAAGCCCTTTACATAGATCCGGAAGTTACATTGCGTCCCCAGGAGCATGAACTCAAGCTCCCCACCATTCCGGTGATGAAGTACAACAAGACCGTCAAGGAAGAACTCAAGGACGGCCGTTTCACCAAGGAAGACCTTCTCAGGATTTTCCGCGACATGTCTTACATCCGCGAGTTCGAGACCATGCTCAACCTCGTGAAGACCACCGGTGGCTACAACGGTGTCGCTTACAACAATCCCGGCCCCGCCCATCTTTCCGCAGGTCAGGAAGCCGCCGCTGTCGGTATGGCTTACGCCCTCGACACCAACGACTTCATATTCGGAAGCCATCGTTCACATGGTGAGATCCTTGCCAAGGGTCTCCGCTCCATCGAAATCCTCCCTGAGGATGAACTCAAGAAGGTGATGGACGAGTTCTGGGACGGTGCAACCGTGGCGGTCGCCAAGAAGGCATATTCAGGGAATGACACCAAGGAACTTGGTATCCGTTTCCTCCTTTACGGAGCAATGGCGGAGATCTTCGCCCGTACGACCGGTTTCAACAAAGGTCTCGGCGGTTCGATGCACACCTTCTTCACTCCTTTCGGAATCTATCCCAACAACGCCATAGTCGGTGGCAGCGGTTCCATCGCAGTCGGTGCAGCCCTTTACAAGAAGGTCAACCGCAAGAAGGGAATCGTCGTGGCCAACCTCGGTGACGGTGCCATGGCCCGCGGTCCTGTCCTCGAAGGAATGACCTTCGCTTCCATGGACCAGTTCAACACTCTCTGGGAGGGTGACATGAAGGGCGGCCTGCCTGTCCTGTTCAACGTCATGGACAACCAGTATGCAATGGGTGGACAGACCAAGGGTGAAACCATGGGCTACACCTTCCCTGCACGTCTGGGCGCCGGCTTCAAGGCTGATGCCATGGATGCAGAAAGGGTCGATGGTTACAATCCTCTTGCTGTCATCGATGCATTCTACCGCAAGAAGGCCTATCTCCTCGAGAAGAAGGGACCGGCTCTCCTTGATGTCGTGACCTATCGTTATAGCGGCCACTCTCCTTCCGACCAGAGTTCCTACCGTACGAAGGAAGAGATCGAGGCTTGGGAGAAAGAAGACTGCATCGTCACTTTCGGCAAGAAACTCATCGAGGCCGGAGTAGCAGACCAGGCTGCCCTGGATGCCATCCGCGCAGAAGTCAATGCCAACATCTTCGAGTGCTACAAGCTTGCTATCGACGAGGAACTTTCTCCTCGTATGGACCTTGTCAAGCAGGACGAGCTCCTGGGTGAGATGATGTTCTCCAACCAGAGCATCGACTCTCTCTCTGATGCAAAGCCCGACGTGCTCATGCCTCTGGAGGACAACCCGAGGGTCAAGCAGATCGCAGGCAAGGAGCGTTTCTGGCTCGGCAAGGATGGAAAGCCGGTCAGCAGCATGAAGTCTTACAACTTCCGTGACGGTGTCTTCGAGGCTATCATAGACCGTTTCTACAAGGATGCTTCCCTCATCGCATATGGTGAAGAGAACCGTGAGTGGGGCGGCGCTTTCGCTGTCTATCGTGGATTGACCGAGGCCCTTCCTTACCATCGTCTTTTCAACTCGCCTATCGCTGAGGCTGCCATCATAGGTACCGCAATCGGTTATGCGATGTGCGGCGGCCGTGTCATCCCCGAGATCATGTACTGTGACTTCCTCGGATGCTGCGGTGATGAGATCTTCAACCAGCTTCCCAAGTGGCAGGCAATGTCCGGCAACATCCTCAAGATGCCTGTCGTCGTCAGGGTTTCCGTCGGTTCCAAGTACGGTGCGCAGCACTCACAGGATTGGACCAGCCTCTGCACCCACATCCCTGGCCTCAAGGTCTGCTTCCCTGTCACTCCTTACGATGCCAAGGGTCTGATGAACGCCGCTCTCCAGGGCACCGACCCTGTCATCTTCTTCGAGAGCCAGCGTCTCTACGGCATCGGTGAGAAGTTCCACGAAGGCGGAGTCCCTGAAGGCTACTACGAGATTCCTATCGGTGAGCCCGATGTGAAGCGTGAAGGCAAGGACATCACCTTCCTCACCATCGGTGCTACCCTTTACCGTGCCCTCGAGGCTGCTGACATCCTCAAAGAGAAGTATGGAATGGAGGCAGAGGTCATCGATGCTCGTTCGCTTGTTCCTTTCAACTACGACAAGGTCATCGAGTCTGTCAAGAAGACCGGCCGTATCATCATCGCCGGCGATGCCTGCGCCCGTGGATCTTATCTCAACGATCTCGCAGCCAACATCTCCGAGATGGCGTTCGACTATCTTGATGCAGCTCCCGTGGTCCTTGGTTCCCGCAACTGGATCACTCCTTGCCACGAACTTGAGGAAGCCTTCTTCCCTCAGCCTTCATGGTTCCTTGATGCCATCAACGAGAAGATCGTTCCTCTCAAGGACTATGTCCCTACCAGCAACCAGACCGTCGCCCAGATACGCCTGCATGCTCGCAAAGGTATTTAATCTTTAACTGATGGCAGCCATCGTTGCAAAGCAAATATTATTATAGCAATATGAAAACAAGAGCAGTCCGCCTCTATGGCAAAGATGACCTCAGGCTTGAGGAATTCGAGCTTCCCGAGATGAAGGAAGACGAAATCCTTGCCAAGGTTGTCAGCGATGACATCTGCATGTCTACCTACAAGGCAGCCCACGCCGGAATCGAGCATAAAAGAGTACCGAATGACGTGGCTGAGCACCCTACCATCATCGGACATGAGTTCGCCGGTGAAATCGTGAAAGTCGGCGCGAAATGGCAGGATGAGTTCAAGCCTGGCGAGAAGTTCTCGATCCAGCCTGCAATCAATTACGAAGGAGGTCCGGTCGGAATCCATTCCGCTCCCGGCTATTCCTACAGGTATTGCGGTGGAGATGCTACCTACATCATCATCCCTAATGAGGTCATGGAGAAGAAATGCCTTTTCCACTACGACGGAGAGGCTTTCTACCCTGCATCATTGAGCGAACCTATCTCATGCGTCATCGGTGCCCTTCACGCTCACTATCACACGAGCCCCGGTACCTATGTGCACACCATGGAGATCAAGGAAGGTGGTAAGATGGCACTTCTGGCCGGTGTCGGCCCTATGGGATTGGCCATGATCAATTATGTCCTTCATCGCGAAGGACCGGTTCCTTCCCTGTTCGTCGTCACGGATATCGACCAGAGCCGTCTTGACCGTGCTGCCATGCTCTACAGCAAGGAGATGTTCGCCGCCCGCGGAATTGACATCCACTATGTGAATACCGGCAGCGGAGATCCTGTCGCCACTCTCATGGAGATTTCCGGTGGCACCGGCTACGATGATGTCGTGGTGATGGCCCCGGTTCCGGCAGTTGTCGAGCAGGCCGATGCCATCCTCGGTTTCGATGGATGCCTCGACTTCTTCTCCGGCCCCAGGAATGCCGATTTCAGCGCCAAGTTCAATTTCTACAATGTCCACTATGAGTCCCACCACATTGTCGGGACAAGCGGTGGCAATGCTGACGACATGAAAGAGGCTATCGACCTGATGGCCAAGGGAATGGATCCTGCAGGCCTAATAACCCACATCGGTGGCTTGAACACGGTTATCGACACTTCCCTCAATCTTCCTTCCATCCCTGGAGGCAAGAAGATGGTCTATACTCAGATCACTATGCCTCTGACTGCAATCGCAGAGTTTGAGGAGCTGGGCAAGACAAAGCCTGTCTATGCAGAGCTCGACCGTCTCTGCAAGGCCCACCATGGCCTGTGGAACGCTGAGGCTGAGGCATATCTTCTTTCCCACGCTGACCAGCTGTAGGAATATGCTTAAGAAGGACTGGTGAATAGAAGTTCGATAAGGTCATCTGAGGTGGTGTTCCGGAAGTAACGGGACACCACTTCTTTTTCAAGGACCTTGCTGACGGAGGTCCGCTCAAACCGGCAGCCCGTCAGGGAATGGGCCAGGGGGTCTGCCGGCTCGTCAAAAAGGAAATCTCCTGAAAAAACCACCGACCGTATCTTACCCCGGTAGATGCACAATGATGCCTCTACTGTCCCGCAGGGCAGTTTGGCTTTTCTTGTGAGGTCGGCTTCATGGGAGTGGCCGTAGATGAAATCCCAGGTCGAGAATTTCTCTTCGGCCATCTTCTGAACCTGTTCCAGTCCTTCAGGAGGGAAATCCATGGGGCCGTCACCGCCTGAGAGATATTCCTGAAGCGCCGCCTGGACCTCGTCCAGGGATTTGGATCCGGGGAGGTAGTCCTTCAGGTTGGCGACCCTGCTTCTCACCGAGGCGATGCCTTTGGCTTGCATCTTCGAGCCGGGGGTGTCCAGTACGTGGGTGAGGGTCTCGAGATCTACGTCGTACATCAATGTGCCGTGGATGATTTCCTGATGCTTTGAAACCCTTCTGGCGTAGCCGGATATTTTCCTTCCTTCTACGAATATGTCGTTGCGGCCGGTCAGTTCGGCGGCAACGCCGAGCCGGCGGAGGGCTTCAACGATCGGCTCAGGGGTCAATGAATCCGCTCCGATGATGGTGTAGTTGAGGTTCTGAAGGTCATGGTAGACTGCCCCGCCCCCAGTGACACGGCGGGCAAGAGTGATTCCGTTGGCCTCCAGATAGGGGAGGTTGACTTCCGACCAGACGTTCTGGTTGAGGCCGATGATAACGGACGGCCGGTTCCTCCAAAGGTAGAAATATGGCTCATCTGCGAGTATGTTCTCAAGGCAATACTCGTCAAAGGCCATGTTGAAGTACGGGTCCGTGGAATTATTTGTGAGAAATCTCATCGAGGATAACCGGTAGGAAGTAGGTCTTTATCTGGGGATAGTTAGGCAAGTGAGTGCCTGGATAACGGTGGCCGCGTCCCGGGTACCACCGTTCAAATTCATCGAAGCAGTCCACCATCTCGTCATGGTCGGCGAAGAATCCTGTGGTGAGGGCTGTCTCTTCTCCTGTCAGTCCATCGAACTGAGGACCTTCCAGGACTTCGTACCTGTCGCAGATCTCTTCCGTAATCTCGAAGGTCAAGGCCCCGTCCTTCCGGGGTGAAAGATATTCCATCACACCTGTCTTGCTTCTCAGAAGGCGGGAGACATGGAAGTCCGGGTTGACCAGGAACTTCCTCCGGCCTCTCAGTTTCTGGGCCCAGAAACCTCCCAGGGAATGTCCGACCACAAGATCGGGATCTTCGTCCCGGCATATTCCTTCAAGCAAGTCAAGGGCATCCGAAGGATCGATCGGGACATCCGGGGCGATGACTTCGCTGCCTTTTACCAGCATCCTGAGAGAGGATGCCATCTTGTAGGCTCCGGAAGAAGCCAGACCATGGATGAAAAGGATCTTCATCTACTCTGCCTTACGGCTTTCAAGGATAAGGTCTCCCAGTTCTTCGAGATCGCGTACGATGAAGTCGGCAGTGCCTGCTTCGAGGGCGGTTTCGAGGGTCGTTTCGCCGGAAAGGACCAGCACGCTCACGGCACCTGCCCTGCGGCCCATTTCGATGTCCGTGTAGATGCGGTCCCCGACCATTGCAATCTCTTCAGGCTTCAGGCCGTGGCGGTCGCGAATGCCGTCCAGCATTGTCGGATCAGGTTTCCCCATCACCTTGTCGGGTTTTCTTCCGGTTGCAGCTTCGATGCATTTCTGGAGGGAACCGCAGTCGACCAGGATGGTTTCTGCATCGGTAGGGCAGACCCAGTCGGGATTGGTGGCGATGTAGGGGATTCCCTGCTTTGCCCACCATGCGGCCCTGCAGAGGCGGGAATATACCAGAGTGGTGTCGAATGCCACTATGAGCATGTCAGGACGGTCGGCAGGGTCGTCTTCACATGAGACGAAGCCTGCACTTACGAACTGCTCCCTCATGCTGGGGGTGCCGAGCATGAACAGCCTCTTGACCTCGGGATAGGCTTTCTTGATGTAGTCGATCGTGGCTATCGGTGTGGTGTACATGTCTTCATATTCACAGGCGATCCCCATCCTGGCCAGTTTGGCTACGTAGTCTCCGACAGATTTGGTCGGGTTGTTGGTCAGGAAGGAGTGTCCGACTCCGTCTGCTTTCAAGGCGTCAAGGATCGGGATAGTGAACGGGAAGATGTTGTTCTCCATGTAGATGGTACCGTCCATGTCGAGTGCAAGGTGCTTGATCTTGCGCAGTTTCGATTTCTGCTCCTCAGTGAGGGTTCTGTTGTAGTTCTCAGCGTTCTTCATGATACACAAAAATACGAAATATCTTCAACTTGAAGGCAGATTTCGTTATATTTGTGTCATGGACCAATCAATCAAGAAGAAATACAATTACTGGCAGTGGCGTACACTCATCATCCTGATGATCGGCTACATGCTGTTCTATTTCGTTCGCAAGAATTTCAGTATCGTAATGCCTGCCCTGGAATCGGAACTGGGCATCAGCAAGACCAGGCTCGGTCTTTTCCTGACCATCAACGGAGTCATCTATGGGCTTTCCAGGTTTATCAACGGATTCCTGGCTGACAGGGTAAGCCGTAAGAGGATGATGGGACTGGGGCTTCTCCTGTCCGCCATCGTGAACATCGTCATCGGTCTCAGTCCCGAGATGAACGGGCTGTTCAATTTCCTGGATTCCGAAGGCAAGGCCACTGCCGGACTTGTCGTGTTCATCGGCAGCCTCTGGCTCATCAATGGCTACACCCAGGGAATGGGCTATCCTCCATGCGGCAGTCTTATGGCTCATTGGATCAAGCCCTCTGAGCTGGCTTTCAAGCAGAGCATCTGGAACAGTTCTCATTCCATAGGAGCAGGCCTTGTGGCCGTCTTGTGCGGTACTGCAATCCTTCAGAGGTACGGCTACCAGTCATGGCAGTGGTGTTTCTTCATCCCGGCTTTCCTTGCGATCGCAGGTGCTTTCCTGCTTTTCTTCGGCCTTAAGGACACGCCGGCTTCTGTCGGACTTCCGGATCCGGAAACCCTTGATGAAAACGCTCCCGTGAAGGTTGTTTCAGATGAGACTCCGGAATTCGCTGACAGGGCTTACAAGAAGCTTATCAAGCCTATGGTCATCAAGAACCCCATCATCTGGGTCCTGGCCATCGGCAATTTCTTCGTCTATGTGCTCCGTTTCACCGTCCTGGACTGGGGAGCGACCTTCCTTACCCAGGACAGGGGCCTGAGCATCCAGACCGCCTCTACCGTTGTGGCCGCTTCCGAGCTTGCCGGAGGCATCGTCGGTACCCTGCTGGCCGGATGGGCTACGGACAAGTTCTTCAAGAGCAAGGCCCACAGGACCTGTCTTATAGGACTTGCAGGTGCAACCCTCTGCTTCATTCTCTTCTGGCTGACTCCGAAGCAGATGAACTGGGTGGCCATAATCTGCATCATCATGGCCAGTTTCTTCATCTACATGCCTCAGGCACTTTGCGGAATCGCCTGTTCTAACCAGGCGACCAAGAGGGTGGCGGCATCTGCCAATGGCTTTGCCGGAATATTCGGTTACGCCAGTACCACCGTCTCCGGCCTAGCTTTCGGTCTCATAGCCGACAAGTTGGGATGGAACTCGGTTTTTGAAGTCACCATCGCCATCGGCATCATCGGAGTGATCCTGTTTGCAACTATCTGGAAGGCTCCGGCCAACGGCTATGCCAAGGCAGATGCCCTTCTCGAGGAACTGAAGGAAGAAATGGCTGCCGAACAGCAATGATATGGACACGAGCAAGAGACTCTCATCCCTTGACATCCTAAGAGGCCTGGATCTGTTCCTTCTCCTTGCTGCCGGACCTATCCTGCACTCATTCCTCAGGATCAACGCTTCTCCTGCATGGGACGGCGTGCGGCACCAGTTGTCCCACGTCTCCTGGGAGGGTTTCGTGCTCTGGGACATTATCATGCCTTTGTTCATGTTCATGTCCGGAGCTACCATTCCTTTCTCCATGGCCAGGTACAAGGAAGGGGAGAAACCAGGCAAGGCATTCTATCTGAAACTCTTGAAAAGGTTCGCCCTCCTGTTCCTGCTCGGGTGGATAGTCCAGGGGAATCTCCTGAAGTTGGATTTCAAGCTTTTCCACCCTTTCGCCAACACCCTTCAGGCCATTGCCGTGGGTTATGTCTTTGCGGCGTTGGCTTTTGTCTGGTTCGACAAGAAGGGGAGATGGATCTTCGGCTCGGCCTGTTTCCTGATCTATCTGCTTGTCTTCTGGGTTTTCGGCCACATGGACATGGACCCTCAGGGCAATGTGGCCATGCTGGTTGACAAGGCGGTCCTGGGTAGTCACCGGGACGGAGTGATCTGGAATGCCGACGGTTCCTGGAACTGGAACGAAGGCTACCAGTACACCTGGATCCTGAGCAGCTTGAATTTCGTCGTCACGGTGATGCTGGGATCTTATGCCGGAGGAATGCTGAAGGATGATTCAATGCCTCCTCTCAGGCGGGGTATCCTTCTGGCCGGGACCGGAGTGACCATGGTCCTGTTCGGACTTGCGATGAGTCCTTTCTTCCCTGTCATCAAGAAGATCTGGAGTTCATCCATGACCCTTTATTCAGGTGGCATCTGCTGTCTCCTGCTCGCCATCATGTACATCCTCGTGGATGTGTTCGGGAAGGGGAAATGGCTGGACTGGCTGAAGATCTTCGGAATGAATTCAATCGCGGCCTACTGCATCGGAGAGGTTCTGGACTTTTCTTCTGTGTCCAGGTCCCTGCTGCATGGATTCGAGCACATCACCGGAGATTATTACCCTTTGGTAATCACTGCCGGCAATGTGCTCATCCTTTGCCTTATCCTGGCTTACATGAGGAAAAAGAAGATATTCCTCAAAGTGTAGCAGGAATAGTTATTTCTTCGTTACAGCAATTACGAAATCGGAATCTTCCGGAAGGTCGGTGGGAAGCGTTATGAAGAGTTTCTCTCCGACTTTCTTGTAGTTGAGGCTCGATCCTTTGGCAAGGGCAGAGATGCTCCTGATCCTGTCTTTCTTCGCGACGGGGATTTCGATTATCGCTCCGGGCGATTTGAAAATGTGCAGATAGAATGTCTTGCCTCCGCCGACAGGTGCAGTGGTGACACCCCATTCCTGGTCGCCTATAGGGCCGGGGCCGCATCCCTTGATGGATTCGCCGTTCTCACGCATCCACTGTCCTACTCCCTTGAGGCGTTCGAGTGCGGTTGCGGGCAGTTCTCCGTCAGCCTGGGGCCCGATGTTGAGCAGGAGGTTGGAGTTCATGGAGACGCACTGTGCCAGGAGCCTGATGATTTCTCCCACGGACTTGTAGTTCTGGTCAGCTACGGCGTATCCCCAGGAATTGTTCATCGTCTGGCACATCTCCAGCGGAATCACGTCGCTGACTTCCTGGCCTTCGGAATATCCTGTCGTGTTCTGTCCGGGGAGGTCCCTTTCAAAGGTCTGGTAGTCTTCCCCGTCGATGGGGACACGGTGGTGGTTGTTGCAGATGAGGCAGTCGGGATTGATGGAGTGGATGTATTCATAGAACTCCGGCATCCTCCAGTCGAAGGGGATGGCATCCTTGCTGTGGTCCCAGTAGCCGTCGAACCAGAGCGCCCTGGTGTGGTACTGGGTGAGGAGTTCCTTGACTTGCTGCTTCATGAATTCGAAGTAGTGGCCGTAGTCCGGGTGGTCACCCTTCCGTCCTGAGAACTTCCCGGAATTGCCGATGGGGTAGTCTTCGCGGATCCAGTCGAGGATGGAGTAGTAGAACTGCAGCTTGAGTCCTTCTTTCAGGCAGGCCTCGTCCAGGTCTTTGATGACATCCTTCCCGTAGGGGGTGGCTTTCACGATGTTGTAGTCGGAGGCCTTGGTGTCGAACATGGAGAATCCGTCATGGTGGCGGGAGGTGATGGTGACATAGCCAGCTCCGGCGTCCTTGAATGCCTTCACCCATTCTTCAGCATTGTACCTGATGGGGTAGAATCCTCCTGCCGCCTTGGCGTACTCGTCCTTGTTGAGCTTGCCGGTGTTGAGATACCATTCGCCCTGGGCGTAGGAAGCGTAGATGCCCCAGTGCAGGAATATTCCGAAGCGTTCGTTAACGAAGTCCTTGCGGGCCTGGATGTTCCCTTCGGAGGGAGTGTAGGTCTGTGAATATGCCACCGTGGATGCCGCCAGCATCATGGTGATGGCAATGATGTTCCTGATTGTCTTCATAACGTTCATGGTTTTATGCCAAGATACGAAAAAGCCGGGCAATCTCAAAGATTACCCGGCTTAATGATCGATATTACTGACTAGAAGAATTCTTCTGTGGTGTCGTTGGCTGGTTCGGGACGCTCCTTGGGACCGTTGTCGCTGCGGTGCCCGAAGTTCCTGCGCTCGTTGCCCCCGTTACGGCGAT
>CADBMD010000074.1 GCA_902795735.1 uncultured Bacteroidia bacterium | reverse complement strand
CGGTTTCGAAATCTACGCATCCCACAGGCTTATAGTAAGGTACTGGGATACTTTCCTCAAGGCCGGAGTCACTCCTTGCGGTCTTGGTTGCCGCGACACCCTGCGCTTCGAGGCTGGCCTGCCGCTTTATGGAGATGAACTTACTCCTGAGATCTCTCCTGTGATGGCTGGTTTCAGCATGTTCTGCAAGCTGGATAAGGATGAATTCATAGGCAAGGATGCGGTTGCTGCCCAGAAGGCAGAAGGTACTGCTCAGAAACTAGTCGGGATAGAACTTCAGGACAAGGCGATTCCTCGTGCCGGCTATCCTGTCGAACTGGAAGACGGGACCCAGGTTGGGGTTGTCACGACAGGGTATCATAGCATATCCCTCGAGAAGAGTATCTGCTTCGCTCTGGTCAAGAGGGAGTGCGGAGCGCTGGACACCCCTCTATACGTCCGCATCCGCAAGAAAGTCTTCCCTGGCAAAGTCGTCAAGAAGAGATTCTATCAGACCAATTACAAGAAATAACGATAATAATCCAATAACTTAAGAATCATGAGTAAAGTAGTTGAAGGCCTCCGTTACAGCGAGGACCACGAGTGGGTAAAGGTGGAAGGTGGAACAGCCGTCATCGGTATTTCAGATTTCGCCCAGAAAGAACTTGGCGACATCACCTATGCTGACCTTCCTGAGGTTGATGACGAATTCGCCGCAGGCGAGGAATTCGGTGCACTTGAGAGCGTCAAGGCTTCCAGCGAGCTTCTGACTCCGGTTTCGGGCAAGGTCGTCGAAGTCAACCCTGACCTTGAGGATGCACCTGAGAAGATCAACGAAGACGCCTATGAGGCTTGGATCATCAAGATCGAGATGACAGATCCTTCAGAAGTCGAGGCTTTGATGGATGCGGCTGCTTACCAGGCCTTTTCCGAGAAATAGGGGAGACATGGCGACATTCCAGTATTTCCCTCACACAGAAGAGGATATCCGGACCATGCTGGACAGGATCGGAGTGAAGTCCATGGACGATCTCTACTCCGATGTCCCGGACGGATTCATCTTCAAAGGTGAATATGACCTCCCGGACGCCATGTCCGAGCAGGAAGTAAGGGACTTCTTCGAGAACCTGGAGGCGAAGGATGTGAAGCTAAAGGTGTTCGCTGGCCAGGGAGCCTACGATCACTACACTCCCTCAGTCGTTCCCTACATCATCTCAAGGTCGGAGTTTCTTACTGCTTACACACCTTATCAGGCTGAGATTTCGCAGGGCACCCTCAGGTACATATTCGAGTACCAGAGCATGATTTGCGCCCTGACCGGCCTGGATGTCAGCAACGCTTCCATGTATGACGGTCCCACCGCTGCCGCCGAGGCAGTGAAGATGGCTCCTTCCTGCACTAAGAAGAAGACCCGCGTGCTTGTCTCGAAGACCTTGCTGCCCAATGTAGTCAGGACTATCGAGACATATGCGAAGTACCATGGCATTCCTCTTGGTTACCTTCCTGTAATGGACGGCCACACCTGCCCCCATCACATGAAGGCAGAACTTTCCAAGGGAGACGTAGCCGGCGTCATCGTCCCTTCTGTCAACCGTTTCGGAATCATCGAGGACCTTACCGGCTTCGCGGATGCTATCCATGAAGAAGGAGGAATATTCATTGAATATTGTGATCCTTCCGCTCTTGGTGTTCTGAAGACTCCTGCAGAATGGGGAGCCGACATTGCCGTAGGAGATGGCCAGAGCCTTGGTATTCCTATGTGTTTCGGAGGCCCCTATGTCGGATTCATGGCATGCAAGAAGGAATACCTTCGCAAACTTCCCGGAAGGATTGTCGGTGAAACCAGGGACACAGAGGGACGTCGTTGCTTCTGCCTCACCCTCCAGGCCCGCGAACAGCATATCCGCAGGGAGAAGGCTACGTCCAACATTTGCTCCAATGAGAGCCTCATGGCACTCTTCGTGACCGTCTACATGTCCCTTATGGGTCCTGAAGGGCTGAAGGAAGTGAACTCCCGTTCCTATGCTGCCGCACATTATCTCCATGACGAGCTTATCAAGACCGGCAAGTTCGAAGAAGCATTCAACCAGCCGTTCCTGAAGGAGTTCGCCCTGAAACCGTTGGTTCCGGTGGATAAACTTCAGTCCAAGCTTCTTGAGGGCGGATTCTTCGCGGCCCTCCCGACGGAAGAAGGTCTGGTTACTTTCTGTACAACTGAAAGAAGGACGAAGGCTGAAATTGATGCCCTTGTCGCACTGGTTAAGGAGGCCTAGGAATATGAAATACTACGATAAACTTATATTCGAACTTTCGAAGGAAGGTCGTTCAGGCTATTCGCTTGGATTTTCCTCTTTCCAGGAGGCGTCCTTTACAGACATTCCTGCGGATTTGTTGCGAAAAGAAGCTCCGGCACTTCCTCAGGTCAGTGAGATCGATGTCGTCCGGCACTACACCAATCTTTCCCAGATGAATTTCGGCGTTGATACTGGTTTCTATCCTCTGGGCAGTTGTACCATGAAGTATAATCCCAAGATCAACGAGGAAATTGCGAACATGAAAGGTTTCCAAGGGCTTCATCCTCTTCAGCCGTCATGTTCCGTCCAGGGAGCCCTGGAAGTCTACTACAACATGGAGAAGGCCCTTTCCTCCATCACAGGCATGGCAGGTTTTACTTTCAATCCTTGCGCCGGTGCGCACGGAGAGCTTACCGGCCTGATGATCATGCGTCAGTACCATCTTCTTCGTGGGGATCTCAAGAGGACCAAGGTGATTGTACCAGACAGCGCCCACGGTACCAATCCTGCCAGTGCTGCTGTCTGCGGCTTGGAAGTAGTCGTCGTCAAGTCCAATGCCGACGGCCTTGTCGATGTCGCCGACCTCAAGCCTCTTCTTGGAGACGACATCGCCGGCATCATGATGACGAATCCGAATACCTTGGGCCTTTTCGAGAAGGAAATCGGTGAGATTGCCAAGCTTGTGCATGAATGCGGAGGACTCCTTTACTATGATGGAGCCAACATGAATCCGCTGATCGGCATGGTCCGTCCGGGTGACATGGGCTTCGACATCATGCACCTGAACCTCCACAAGTCCTTCTCCACTCCTCATGGCGGCGGCGGTCCGGGCTCCGGTCCTGTCGGTGTCTGTGAGAAGCTGGTGCCTTATCTTCCTGTTCCGAAGGTCGTCAAGACTTCTGAAGGGAAGTTCGATGTGGTCTGCGATGACGAAAAGAGCGCCGGTCAGGTTTCCGGATTCCTCGGTAATTTCGGAGTGATCCTGAGGGCATACGCCTACATCCTGATGCTTGGCCGCCAGAACGTCAAGCTGGTAGGAAAATTCGCCACCCTTGGTGCCAATTACATCAAAGAGAGCCTGAAGGATTGTTACAAGCTTCCGATTCCCACTGTATGCAAGCATGAATTCGTTTTCGACGGACTGGTGAATGATGGCTCCAGGAAAGCTTCGGATTCTGAAACAGAAAGGGAGGGAGCTACTACTCTCGACGTGGCCAAGAGGCTTCTCGATTTCGGGTTCCATGCACCAACGATCTATTTCCCTCTTCTGTTCCATCAGGCTATCATGATAGAGCCCACTGAGACAGAGTCACTTGAAACTCTCGATTCATTCATCGAGGTGATGAGGAAGATAGCCGCTGAGGCAGCCGAAGATCCTGCTATCCTTAAGGCGGCTCCGCACAATGCCCCTATCACTCGTCCTGATGAAACGACGGCAGCGCGGCAGCCTGTCCTCAAGTTCCAGGACGAAGCCTAGGGATTCTTTTTTGGAATAGCTGGCCCAAAGATATTTTGGCAGGTCTTCCTGCCGGAGAATCTCTTGGGTCAGCTTTCTTTTTGATAAAAAATTTTTGCAATTATTCCCGAATGTTTCTATATTTGCAGTCCTAAACGGGGTATTAGCTCAGTTGGTAGAGCGTTTGAATGGCATTCAAAAGGTCAGGAGTTCGATTCTCCTATGCTCCACAAAATCCCTCTCAGATCAGTCTGAGGGGGATTTTTCGTAAAAGATGCTCGTAGGCAAGCGCAGTTTCAAGAAGGGGTGCAGCGTCTTATCCAGATGTTAGCCTGAATCCGGAAATGACATGTTGTAGGTGACAAAGTGTAAAGTCCCTTTACAGATCGTGTAAAGTCCTTTACGGTTTTTACACATCTTATTATTTTGTAAGTCATTTAAAAATAATAAGTTAAGTGGTTTGGTCCGGTGTTTGTTCATGTCTTTTTAAACAGCAATAGTGTAAAGACGATAAAGATGATCCGAGTATCCAACCTTTCCAAGATCTTCCGTACGGAAGAAATCGAGACCACGGCGCTGAACGGCGTCAGCTTTGAAATCAAGGACGGCGAGTTCGTCGCCATCATGGGCCCTTCGGGCTGCGGCAAGTCCACGCTGCTGAACATCCTGGGCCTGCTG
>CADBMD010000073.1 GCA_902795735.1 uncultured Bacteroidia bacterium | reverse complement strand
GCAATCAGGTAAGCTGTAGCATTGTCTGCATAGCTGTTAGCCTTGTTGGCAGCCTTGACTGCATCGGCGAACTTCTGTGCCTTGTAAGCGATGTTGGCCTCTTTGACATAGAGATTGGAGATCTGGCCCATTGCAGCCTCTTCCTCGCCATTCCATGCAGCATGCTGGAAAGCTTCCACGGCTTCCTCTGTCTTGCCCAGCTGTCCGAGAGCCTGGCCAAGGTAGAGAGCGGTCTTGCCTGCAGTCGTGTCGATGGCATATGATTTCGAGAAGCCGTCAACTGCTGTTGCGAAATCCTTAAGCTTAAGGGCATCAGCACCTTTCTGCAGCCACATCTGCGGAAGGAGTTCCTTGACTTCTGCTGCAACTTCTTCATTACCATATTCCTCAGCGATCTTTGCTGCTGCATCAAGTTTTAC
Organism: uncultured Bacteroidia bacterium; assembly: GCA_902795735.1. Taxonomy (GTDB): domain Bacteria; phylum Bacteroidota; class Bacteroidia; order Bacteroidales; family UBA932; genus Cryptobacteroides. The sequence goes on along the minus strand of CADBMD010000073.1, from coordinate 11,766 downwards.
GGCAGCTTCATCAAATTTGTCTTCCTTGATGAGATCTTTAGCGATCTGGAGGGAAACTCCAGGGATAGCATTCTTGCAATTGGTGACGAGTTCTTCGCCCTCCTCTCCGAGAGCCTGACCCATCTCGAGAGCCTTCTGGAAGTAGTCCAGAGCCTCTGTCCAGTTTTTCATACTGATAGCCGTGGCTCCATTATTGTAGAGTTCTGTAGCCTGGGCCATGTCCTGTGCCGAAATCATGCCTGCGGTCATAACCATTGCCGCAATGGCGAGAATAATCTTTTTCATGATGTATGGATTTAAGTTCAACTTTCTTTTTTAAGCGCAACGGAGACAAAAGTAATAAAAATTTGCTTCAATTACACATTATTAGTTAATTTTGCCTTTAGGAGGGTCGTCAGTCATGCGTAGCAGTATCTTATATATCCTTATTTGCTCCGTCTTGCTAGGCATTTCAATAAGTGTGCCAGCGCAGAATCTCCCTGCACTTCAAAAGGATGGAACCATTACCGTAGGTGAGTTGCCAAATGGTATCTCTTACTATTTGGTAACTAACGCCTCCATGAAAGGTGTGGCAGATTTCGCACTGGTCCGGAAAGGGATGAGCGACACTCTTTCCGCGAGGAGCGACATTTCTTCCCTGCCGCATTTCAATAAGACCAACCCTTTCAATTTCCTGTCGCGTAAAGGAATCGGATGCCGTCCGGAAGGGTACATTTCCTACATCGACGATGCTACCCTGTTCCGGTTCGATGACGTTCCGATGTTTGATGCTGCGGCAGCCGACACGACCCTTCTGATGTTGTTCGACATCATAGCTTCCCAGCCCAAGCGGCATGCGGTGATCATCTCCGGGGACATCAATGCCGGAGCCATCATCCAGAAAATGAACGTATTCGCCTTGATGGTCCCCTCCAGAAATCCGGTTTATCAGCCGGTTCAATATTCATGGACACCATCCGAAATGACGACATGGTCATTCTCGCCTTCCGACAAGGCCTCCGTCAAGGTGGACTTCCGTTCTCCAAGGACCCCTGCGGCACAGATGAACACCATCCAGCCTTTCATTTCGAAACTGTTTTCACTGGAGCTGTCATCCGTGGTCAGGAACCGCTTGCGCGAAGTGCTGACGGCCCGGGGCATCCCCTTAAACGGGCTGGAGATTGACAACGTTTCCAGCGGGGACACTTACGGGGACGAGCATTTTTCTGTACGCCTGGAAGTGTCCGAGGACAGGTTGATCCCTGCTTCAATGGCTCTTGCTTCCGTTCTTGCAGGAATCGGGACCTATGGGGTCAAGAAGGACGAGTTCAAGACAGTCAGGGAAGATGCCCTCGCCCTGCTGACCCGTCCGCTGTCTAATGAAGACCTGGTGCAGCAATGCATCTCGGCCTATCTTCACGGCTCTGACCTGGCATTGAACACTACAAAAGCCAAATTCTTCACATCCAGGAATATGACCCTGGATTCTGAGATGACGCTCTTCAACAATTATGTCTATGCCCTTCTGGGAGGTACCGAAAATGCCACTGTCAGTTGGACCGGAAAGCTGGAGAATTACGATGAATGGATCTACCAGATGATGTTCAAGTCCACATGGAGCGGAGTCTCCATGCTTGACAAGCCTTCGTATGCATGGGCAGCTAATCCCAAGGACACATCTGCTTTTGCGTCAGACAAGAACAAGAGCAAGCTCAAGACGACGGCACCTGAACCGGTGTCCGGAGGGGAAATGTGGACCTTCTCCAATGGGATGAGGGTGATTTACAAGAAGATGCCCACAAGCGGCCGGTTCAATTATGCCATGATGATCAAAGGTGGATTCTCCACTGTCAGGGACTTGCCGCGCGGTGAAGGAGCCTACTTCTCGGACATGCTTTTGGTTGACCGTATTTCTGGCATTTCCGGAGACAGTTTCTCTAAGATACTTCGTGCCAGCGGCATACAGATGGAGACCAAGGCGTCTGCTTCCGATTTGAGGATAAGCGGATCCGCCCCATCAGGAAGGTATGCTCTCGTGATGAAAGCCCTCCTTTCGATTGTGAACGAGCGGAAGCCGGATCCGCAGGCTTTCGAATCCTATCGGAAAATGGAACTGGCCTCCGTCGGCAACGCCGTTCTGGACAGTTTGATGTTCCCTGAATACAATTATTCCGAAATAAAGACCAAGACCGGGCTCACTCCGAACACCATGACAGATGCCGATGCTTTCTTCTCAAGGGAATTCCTAAGGTGCAATGACGGTGTCATAGTCCTGGTTGGCGATCTCCCGTCGGAAGAACTCCAGAAATATCTGGCCAAATGCATTGGTGGCTTCAGGGTCAGCAACAGCGTGGCGGTACGCCAGGCCGCAACATACAGGATGCGGAAGGGTGCGACGACATATTCAGTAGCCGGCAGTCCATCCAGCATCAGCATCGGGCTGGCTTCAGCAGCTCCTTTCACGACCGAAAACTACATGGCTTTCAGGATTGCCGCCCTTGCCCTGAAACGCAGGCTTTCCGGTGCAATGTCCGCCCAAGGCTACAGTGTCGCGATGTCCCAGTCGTTCAAGACTTTCCCCCAGGAGGCCGTCGAGTTGATCTTCAATCTTTCACCCGTCCCGGATGCCGGCCTTCCTGAAGGAATCGAAGGAGGAGCAAGCCATCCCGAAGTGGCCCTTGCCGCTGCACGCAAGGCCATTGAGGAGACTTTGTCCGGAACCATCGGTGCACCTGAACTAGCGGCTTGCAAGTCCCTCCTGACCAATGAATATACCTCCTCCATCGCGGATCCGGCCAACTATGCGGATGCCATCCTGATGCGCTATTCGGCAGGAAAGGATGTCCTGACAAGTTACAATGAGCGCATCGGCAGCGTCAGTGCCGACAATGTAAAGGGGATATTCACAGCCCTGACAGAAGGTATGAGGATTGAATATGTCGTCAAACCAGAAGAATAGATTCGGAACCATCGTCCAGATCGGCGACATCCTCGTTTCGGAGGATGTCATCACTGAATATTTCGCCTGCGACTATCCTGTCTGCAAGGGTTGTTGCTGCATAATCGGCGACAGCGGAGCTCCGTTGGAAGAGGAAGAACTCCCAGAACTTGAGGAGCATTATCCTGTCTATTCTTCCCTCATGCGCCCGCAAGGCCGTTCGCAGGTAGATAAAGACGGTTTCTTCGACATAGACCGGGACGGAGACCTTGTAACTCCTACCGTGGATGGGACAGGAGAGTGCGCCTACACCACTTTTGATGAAGAGGGGAATTGTTTCTGCGCCATTGAAAAGTGTTTCTTCGCCGGAAAATGCTCATTCAGGAAACCTGTTTCCTGCTGGCTCTATCCAATCCGGGTCACCAAGCTGTCGAACGGAGGCCAGGCATTGAACCTGCACCGCTGGCATCTTTGCAAGGATGCCTATGAAAAAGGGAAACGCGAAGGAATCCATGTCTATGAATTCCTCCGCGAGCCTTTGTCAACTGCCTATGGCAAAGAATTCTATGAGGCTCTTTGCGCTGCGGCGTCACACATCTTTGGCTAGTCCTCTTCTTCTCCCTCGGTTTCCGCCTCGGCCTCATCCACATCCTCTCCCGGAGCATTGATGAGTTCCATGGCAGCTTCGTAGTCGGCTGCGTTGACCTTGACCTCGATCTTCCCAACCACGTTCAGCAATGCAGTAGAATCTGCACCGAACACAGCGGCGGGAATGCCGTTTTCGTTCAGCATGCCTGCAACCATCTGTGCACTGATTGCATCATTGACCGTCATGACGGTCTTGAATTCTTCTTCTCTCATGGTCTTCAAGATTTTGAATACTCGTCTTCGTTATTGTCCTTGAACTTGAATTCAAGGAAACTTATGATCCTGATAACATCTTTCCTCAAACCTTCGATCACGAAACCACCAGGCTCATGGAAGAAGGTAAGCCTGTCCTCGTACAATTTCATAGCCCGCCGGAATCCTGTCCGGAGACGGAATGTCATGGTCTGGCCGCCTTCACTTTCCAAGACATATTCCTTGGACTCCATCAATTTGATGAGCTTGTCGCGTATCTCCGGGAGTTCTCCGGGAATTATTGCTTCTTTCTTGGCAAATCCCGACATGGGATAGACGGCAGAAAGGATCGCGAACAGGACAGCTATCTGCCAGATGGATCTGGTTCCGTTCCTGAACATCTCTTGTGGATCTGACTCAACGACATCAAGGGCCACCATCACGGCAAGTGTGATGCACAGGATAAATGCGAACCAGATGAAATACTTGACAGCTCTTCTAAGGTATGTAATCATTAGTGCGATTTTTGCTATATTCACAAATATACGAAAAAGAAATAGTTTTGCTATTTTTGTAAGTTGATTAAAAAATCTGATACTATGGCAGAAATTGACCCTATCATGGAGCGCCGTCAGCGCGAAGAGCAGGAGCAGAAAAACAAAAGCCTCAAGAACATAATGTGGGCACTGGTTGCAGTGGCAGGTATAATGGCCGCCGCACTGGCTTACATCTGGGCTTCCAAGTCATCGCTCGTAAGGGACCTCAATGCTGAGAAGGAAGACCTGACCCAGCAGATGATCGCCCTCCGTGGAGACTATGAGAGCCTCTCTACTGAATATGAGTCCGTCAACAGCCAGCTTGATTCTTCCAAGGAAGAGGTCAACCAGCTGATCGAGAGGATCCAGAAGACAGAGGCTACCAACCGTGCCAAGATGCGTCAGTATGAGAAGGAACTTGGTACCCTGAGGAGCATAATGAGGAATTACATTGTCCAGATTGATTCCTTGAACACCTTGAACCATAAGCTTACTGCAGATGCTGCAGCAGCCCGTAAAGAAGCAGCGACCAGCAGGGCTGAGAATGCCGAACTGAAGGGGCAGGTGGAGAACCTGACAGGCCAGGTTGCCGCAGGTTCCGTGATCAAGTCCAGGGGCCTCAGCGTTGCCGCCTACAACAGTTCCGACAAGGTCACCGACAGGAGCAGCAGGGTCGTCAGGCTTCTTGCTTCTCTCAGTCTGGTAGAGAATGACCTTGCTCCCAAGGGGCCGGTCAGGGTGTATCTCCGTGTGAAAGATCCAGAGGGCATCTTGCTGACTAACAGCAGCCAGACCTCTTTCAGCTACAATGGTCAGACAATGGTGGCTTCCGCTTCCCGTGAAGTCGACTATCAAGGCAAGGAGGTTGACTTGAGCATCTATCTCAACGATATTCCTTCCTACCAGGCTGGAATCTACACGGTCGAAGCTTACACGGCCCAGGCCTTCCTTGGCAAGACCGAGCTTCTGCTCCGCTAGGTGTGGTTTACCTGCACGTCCCATTCTGTGAGAGTTTCTGCACCTACTGCGGATTCTTCTCGACCGTCATTCCAAGCGAAGCGAAGAATCGTTGTTTTGAAACCTTTGCAGACGCAGTCTGTGCAGAAATCGAATCAAGGCGTGATGAGATAGCAGCTACATCATCTTTGAATACTCTTTATGTCGGCGGAGGCACCCCATCGGTGCTTCCGCTTGGCATTCTTTCCCGGATAGCCAGTGCACTTCGTCCGGTCTTGCCTTCGGCAAACCAGTTGTTCTGGAAAGAATTCACCATGGAGGTCAACCCGGAGGACATAGTGGAAAAGGGCGAGGACTATGTGAAAGGCCTTATGGCCCTGGGCATCAACCGCATCAGCATGGGAATACAGTCTTTCGACGACGGAATACTCCGCTGGATGAACCGACGGCATGACTCTGCCGCGGCCGTCAAGGCATTCGGCATCCTGCGCCGATGCGGCATGGACAACATCAGCATCGACCTCATATTCGGCCTGCCCCAACTTTCAGAATCCATCTGGAATTCGACCATAGAACAGGCTCTGGCCCTGGGGCCGGAACACATTTCTGCCTATCAACTGTCCATAGAAGAGGACAGTACCCTGGAACGTCTCCTCTCTGAAGGGAAATTCACCGAAGCTCCTGAAGAGCAGTGCCGCAGCCAGTATGATCTTCTCTGCAGGAAACTAAATGAAGCCGGGTATTCCCACTATGAGATTTCCAATTTTGCCCTCCCCGGAAAGGAGGCCGTCCATAACAGCGCTTACTGGAGAAGAGTCCCCTATGTCGGACTTGGACCCGGAGCACACTCTCTGTCAGCAAAAGGGATCCGGTCATGGAATACACAGGACGTGTCGGCATATTCACGAGAAGAAGAGATCCTCAGTCCGGAAGACATCCGCATCGAGAGGATCATGTTGCCTTTGAGGACAAGCCAGGGAATGCCTGAATCCGAACTCCGGTCCCTTGCCGGAGACCAAATCGTGGACAGCCTCATTTCTGAAAGATCCCTCGTACGTTGCCATTCCGGTGAAGAATCTATCCGCATCCCCGAGGACCATTTCTTCGTCTCCGACGAAATCATCCGTGAACTGGTATGAATCCCGTCTCCATCAGATTGCTTGGCCAGCAGCTCATCTGTCCGCAATTCACTTCACCGCATGATGTAGTGGCGTGGATGGGCGCAATGCAAGGTCAGGAATACAAGATGATGCGCTGGGCGGTTGCAATGCGCACCAGGAAACCGTCGGCGAGAGCATTTGAAAAGGAATATGATTCCGGCAAAATCATCCGGACACATCTTTTCAGAAGCACCTGGCATCTGATTTCCGGTGATGACTATCGTTGGATGATTGACCTGTGCAGCGACAAGGCACGAAAAGGAGTCCGCGGATGGATCAAGATGAACGGTCTTACTATCAGCGAGGATGAAGAATGGCGATTCCAGGAATTCCTTTCTGGATCCATGAAGGGACTCGGAAGTCTCACACGGGACGAGGTCCTAGGCATAGCAATGGACAGTCCGTTCCGGGACAGGCCAGAGCACGTCAAGTATCTGATAATACTCGCCGAGGTGTCCGGAGTCATTTGCAGCGGCGACCTTACAGGCAATGAACGAACCTACTGTCTGGCGGCCGACAAGCTGCAAGGTCAAATCTCCATGAACCGTGAAGAATCCTTGACGGAACTCGCCCGACGCTACTTTCTTTCCCACGGACCGGCAACGCTGGAGGATTTCGTGTGGTGGACAGGCCTCAACATCGGGGAGTGCCGTCAAGGCATCGAAAGCCTTGGCGACGATTTGATTCAGGAGCGTTGGAAAGGATTGGATTTCCTTCTACACAAGGACTGCCGTACCCGGGGATTCCGCACCGGCACCGTAACCCTGCTTCCTTCATATGATGAATACCTGATCGGATACAAGAGTCGCCAACTGGTCTTGCATCCTGAACATAGGCACCGTGCACATGACCAGAAGTGCATTTTCTGGCCGGTTGTGCTCCAAGATGGCGAGGTCGTCGGCAACTGGAAGATGACAGGGGACAGGATTACAACGGAAATATTCAACGGCTCAGCTAACCTTGACGAAGACACTCTGAATAAACAGGTGCTCAGGTACAATCATTTTAGGCCCGATACTCGGAAGGAGACTCGCCAAGGTACCGTTGGACATAACGGCTGAAGTAGGCAGGAGAAGAGAAGTTGAACATTTCGGAGCGGAAAATGAGTTTTTTGCAAATGCGCTTAACGGAACCGGAGTTCGAATATCGTCTGCTGGGCATCGCTCCGGAGAAGCTCAATGGTGCCGTTATGATTCCGCATGATCTGGCGGGAAAGCGAGAGACCGATTCCGGAACCTTCCTTCTTCGTAGTGAAGAATGGAATGAATATCTGTTCCTGAGCGGATATGGGGATAGGTTCTCCGTTGTTGGCAACACTGATGATGACTTCGTCATCTCTCCCCATCCTGGCTGAGATGTCAACGTGCTTGGCACCTGCCTGAAGGGCGTTTTTGATGAGGTTGATCAGAATCTGGGAAATCTGTCCTTCGTCGGCATAAATCATAAGGTACGGTTCTTCGGGACGATAGGTACATACTGCACCATAAGAAGCAGCGAGCTCGCTGTTCAAAGCTATTACATTATCCATCAGTTCCTGCAGGTCCAAAGCCCTGCGGATGGCCTTCGCCACACCGGAGAGCTGGCGATAAGTCTGCACGAAATCGATCAGGTTCTTAGAGGAGTCCGAGATTGTCTCCAGGCCGGCCTTGATGTCCAGCTCACTCTCCCCTTTCTCGTCGACGGACTTCGCCATGGCATCGGAAAGGGATGCAATTGGCGAAACAGTATTCATGATCTCGTGGGTGAGCACCCGGATGAGCTTGGTCCAGGAGTCCTGCTCGTGGGCTTGCCGTTGCTTCTCGAATATGGTCCGGATTCGGTTCAGGGTGCGGTTGAACTTGTTCCTGTCCTGGAATCGGAAGTTGAGTTCACCATCCTCCAGGGCGTCCATCATATAGGCTACTTTCTTGATATCCTTCTGCCTGGTCCTGAGTATGGAAACTACCGCCACGATGATCGCGACGATGATGCATGCTCCAACCATGTGCCAGACGGTAAAGGTCATAGGCCGAATTTCTTCAATTTGGCGTAAAAGGTAGGCCGGCTGACTCCGAGCATCTTGGCTGCGGCCGATATATTCCCGCCCGTACGTTCCATCGCGTCACGGATCTGCCGTTCTTCCTCGTAATCATTGACGGCTCTGATGGTCGTCCCGGCGGGTTTGACGGGACCTTCCAACTGTAGATCCTTTTCTGACAAGGTCGTCCCTTCTGAAAGGATCACGGCCTTTTCGATGCAGTTCTGGAGTTCCCGGATGTTGCCGCTCCATCGATATTCCTTCAGGGTATCGACTGCCTTATCTGACATTCCTGTAAGCATGCGGTGATATTTCCTGGCGAACTTCTCCAGGAAAATCTGCGCCAAAGGAATGATGTCATCCTTCCTCTCCCGCAGTGGTGGAAGGGGAATATGCACGGTGTTTATACGATAGTACAGGTCTTCTCGGAAGCGACCTTCACGGACCAGGGCTTCCAGGTCCATATTGGTCGCGCAGATCAGACGGATATTCACCGGAATAGCCTTGCTGCCGCCTACCCTGACCACGCTCCGACTCTGGATGGCGCGGAGTAACTTGGCTTGAAGATGAAGCGGTATGTTACCGATTTCATCAAGGAAAAGCGTGCCGCCATCGGCCTGCTCGAACTTCCCCATGTGATCTGTGTGGGCATCAGTGAAGGCGCCTTTGACATGGCCGAAGAGTTCGCTTTCGAACAGCGTCTCGGTGATGGCACCTGCATCGACTGCGACCATCGGCTTCTCGCTCCGGAGACTGTGGGCGTGGATCTCGCGCGCCAGCACGTCCTTGCCGGTACCGTTCTCTCCGGTAATGAGGACCGTAGCATCGGTGGGGGCGATCTTGTCCAGCGTCTTTCGGATGTTCTTCATGGCAGGGGATGTGCCCCAGAACATGGATCCTTCGCTTTGCTCAGGAAGACCGACTGTCATTCTGGGGGCGGAGTTCGAAGAATCTCTCCCCATCGCCTTCATGGCCTTGTCGCGAGCGGCTGTCAGCGTGGCCACCAACTTTTCATTATCCCAGGGCTTGACGATGAAGTCGAAGGCGCCCCTCTTCATCCCTTCGACAGCCAGGGCGATGTCGGCGTAGGCGGTAAACAGTACAACTTCTACTTCCGGAGCCATCTTCTTGAGTTCTCCTGCCCAGTAAAGCCCTTCATTGCCTGTATTGATGCTTGTGTAGAAGTTCATGTCAAGCAGGACCACGTCCGGCCGGAACTGCTCCAGCGTCGAAACGAGCGTGGACGGCGAAGGTATCGTCTTCACCTCGGCAAAGTGAAGGGGCAGCAATAACTCCAGGGCCCTGCGAATGCCCTGGTTATCATCTACTACCAGTATTTTTCCAATCTTTGAAACCACTGTCTGATTCGTCCTTTATCTTTACAAATGTACAACATTATCCGGAATTACAGAGCTGATGAGATTTTTTGCAGTCATTGCTCGTCCCTGTCAATCTCAGTCACCTCTGTCATCCAGCTTGTCTTCCAGCTGTTGGATGGCCGGGCCAAGCAGAACGTCCGTGCAGTTCCCTGCCGAACTCTACGGGCACGAAAAGCGTCAAAACCATGAACGTACAGTTCCCTGCCGAACTCTACGGCACGGGAAACGGCTAAACCGCGCGCTGCAAGGCTTGCAGAGATAATGTCTCTTTAAAACGTCGCTTTACCTTTGCATCAGAAACCGAGGATATGGCTCAGTTGGCAGAGCAGCGACACACCTGTTCGTGGCGCCCTGTGGATTGTAGGAGCATTTTAAAATAGGAGGACATATACTATGGCTAATGTAAGACAAAAATGGATTATTGACGGAGGCGTGTTCTATCCGGTGTCCGGAAGCACAAAGATTTGGGATACCCCTGGCGCAGGAGTTTTCGAGATCTGCTCGCATCCCATTAATAATGGGCAGCTCGGTCTTCGTTGCATCGGCAACAGCTTTGAATTCGATTTCAGAATCTATGATTTGGGATGCAAGGCTCTCTTCGATAAGATCGAAAAGACCTGGACCTCCGATCGGTTCGTGAATGGAAAGAAGAACCTTGGCGTCATCTTCAATGGACTGAAGGGAACCGGAAAGACCATTGCCGCCAAACTACTGAGCAACAGACTGAACATGCCGGTCATTATTGTGCCTGAAGCCTTTGATAATATCCAGAGTTTCATCCAGAACCTCAACTTCGAGTGTACTGTTCTGATTGACGAAGCTGAAAAGACTTTCAAGGACCATCAGGAGTGTTTGCTGAAAGTCATCGACGGAGTGTACAATGACTATCGTAAGTTGTATATCCTTACGACAAATCGACTCAGCATAGACGAGAACTTGATTGGAAGACCTGGACGTATCCGCTATATCCGCTACTTCGGCAACCTAACAATAAAGGCTGTTTCCGACTACATCGACGATAACCTGGAGGACAAAAGCCTCAAGGGGACTATCCTTGATGTCGTGGATTCGCTGGAGATTTCCACCATTGACATTCTGAAGGCCGTTGTTGACGAATTCAATATCCACGGGATGATTCCAGAAGGGAGCCTGCTCAATATTCCCAAGGCACATTATCGCTTTGATGTCATTGAGTTCTGCGATCTTGCAGAGGACCGTGTCGAGGAACTTCGCAACTTCATAAAGAGTCGTTTAGCGAAAAACGAGACCATCGTCGACTGGCTGAAGAAGAAGTCTTCTGAGCCGCTACCTGATAATCCTGATTCCGATGAAGATGAGGACGATGACAATGACGAGGTTCCAACCAACGAGCAGCTCGTTCGCAACACGTTCGGCATCTATCTCTGGAGAACGAAGATGTCTTCCATCTATCCATCACTATTCAAGGACCAGTACACACGTTTCGGCACCGTCAAGGAAGATCCTGATGAGCGAGGATTCTTCGTCATTCAGGATGATGGCGAGGATGAGCTCTGGTGCGTGACCAAGTGGCACAACACACCGTCTTTATACCGGGGTGGCCTTGCATTGTAATCGGTAGCGGCACAGCCACCATAAGCGGAGTAAGATTATCGAATTCGTTGACGCACCAGTTAGCCCACACCCCGGGCTGGAGTGAAGTCCACGGCCACGGCGCCGCTCACCTGGCCATAGTCCTTCTCCTCACCCTGCATGGAGATCCAGGTGTTGATGTTGTAAACCCTATCGATATCCTTGTAGAAGCTGTCGTAGCTCAGTTCAAAGAACACCTTGGTAATGAGCACGATGCCCGTTTTTTGTTTTCACTTATATTTGGAATATTATGAAATATTGGTAACTTTGTCAAGTAAACGATATGCGTATGAAAACTACATCCGTCGCACTTGGGCCTCATTTCGAGGATTTCATCCAAGCCAGCATC
>CADBMD010000072.1 GCA_902795735.1 uncultured Bacteroidia bacterium | reverse complement strand
GTTCGTCGGTCCTTGCATGTCCGACCTCAACGGCCGTCGTGGAATGATCATGAACCAGGACATGGACAAGGGATTCACCATCCTCCATGCCAGGGTTCCGCTTGCAGAACTTTACAGGTACTCCACAACCCTGAGTTCCCTTACCGGTGGTGCAGCAACGTTCACCATGAAGTTTGCCGATTATCAGCAGGTTCCTGCCGATGTCCAGACCAAGCTTCTTGCTGAGTACGCCGCCCAGGAGCAGGACGAGGACTAAGCGTCAGTCCCCTGATTCAAAAGATTTACCCCTATCGCAGAGCGACAGGGGTATTTTTTTGCACGTTACTTTTATTTTCTCTTGAGGACTTTTTTCCCGGTGATGGACCACTCACCATAACGCTTTGAATAATCTGGTTTTTCTTTTCCATCCCAGGTCTTGATACTATAGAATAGAGCACTGTCCTTAACGAACGTCCCCCTGTTCATGTCTCCATCCACATCTTCGAAATATACCTTGACATATGACGGGGCAATAGGTAGTTTATAGGTACGACGTACATTCCCCAGCTTGTCGGTGGTAAGGGTATCATTCCCCATAGACCGAATAACCTTTATCCCTTCTATCGGCCTGCCGGTTTCGTCAGCGACGGAGATGTCCAACTTGAATTCGCATGTCAGGACTCCGTACATACATATCATGCTCCCAGGATCTGAAGGAAATAAAGGATCTGAAGGAGACTCTGGATCGGGGTTCAACGGTTCGCTGCATGAAAAACCAAGTATAGCCAACAGAGCCGGTCCAATCAGAGATACTATCTTGTTGATGACTTTTTTCATGTTCTTTTAATATGACTTTTCATACTATAAACGCATGAAAAGTGGAAATACGTCAGGAAATCTAGAAATAATGTGAAAAAAAAAGAAATTTTTTTTGACGTATTTTCGGTAATTTCACGTTATACAAGTAGAAAGTACAAGATGACCGTTAAGTCAGTCCCGGCAGATTCGGAAATCAAGGAGCGCTACTTGACCGACCGCAAGGAAGGATTCCGACTGCTGTATCAGAAATACTCAAGCAGGATTTTCGCAGTTTGCAGGCGCTATTCTGCTGATAATGAGGAGGCCTTGGATTATTTCCAAGAGGCTATGCTGAGGATTAACCACAAGATCAGCTCGTACAGACATAAGGGTGAAGGCTCTTTACTTGCTTGGATGAAAAGGCTGACGGTGAACATGATCTTGGATTCCATCAGGAAAAGTGACAAGACTGAATCTATAGAGTATCAAAAAGGATTGGAGGATTATAGCGATGTACCCTATGAAGACGCTGTACAGATTTCGGCAGAACAGATGCAAAGGATGATAGCTAGTCTCTCTCCTGTTAAAAGGGCAGTTTTCAATTTATTCTGCATCGAAGGATACTCTCATAAGGAGATAGGGGAAGCCTTGGGTCTCAGTGAGAAGGGGTCTTCATCCATTTTATCCAGAGCCAGGAAGGAATTGGTTGTGATGATAAAGGAATATTTAAAAAGGAATATATGATTAAGGATTGGTCTGATGCTTTTAAGGAAAAACTGCTCTCCGGAGAGGCTCAAGTGCCGGAGGGTAGTTTGGATGTGCTGGAAGGAAAGATCCGGTCTCGAGGAAGGAAAAGAGTCTTTTTTGGCTCTCTAGCGGCAATTTCTGCCGTTGCAGCGGCTTTGGCTGCAATCCTTTTGGTTCCTCGTTCCGTCGATGACATGATTCAGGAAGTGAGCCGACCTGAAGAAATGATTTCCCAGGCTTTACATGAAACAGTACCTGAAAGTGCCCCGATAACAGACAATGCCGTTCAGGCAGGATACGAGACTGATCTGGTCAAGGATGATGCTATTCCTTCATCAGTAAGAAAAGAACCGTTAGTAAGAAAAGATGATGCACCTGCAGTTGGTGAAACTGCAGGTCCGGAGGATGTGGTGACTTCTGATGAAAACGAAGGACTCGCTGCGTCTGCTGTGACGGAAGCCGAAACTAAGGTCGGGACGAAAGCCGATGAACCAAAAGCCGAGAGGGGAGATAACATATTCGAAATTCCGGAAGACTACGGTAAACCTGCGAGGAAACGTTCCAAACGTCTGTCTGTAAATCTGTTTTCCGGTACGGGAGCATCGTCGGAAAAAGGTGTTGCAGGAAATGTTTCCCCTGCCATGCTTGTTGTCAATCACGACCTTCATGAAGCAGGTGCTTATCTTGATTACGGCTTGGGACTCCCATCAGATTACTCGACTATCAGCTACCCTGTTTCACATCGTCAGCCGGTAACCTTCGGCTTGTCATTAAGCTATGGGATAACGGACAGGCTCTTCATCACGTCAGGCCTTGACTATTCCTTATGCTATTCAGACATTTATTTGCCTAGACCTTCCTCCGGAAGCCTTGGGTGGAGGATGGAAGAGCAGGTGGTTCACTATTTAGGCGTTCCTCTTCATCTCGACTGGGCGCTGGCCCAGACTAAAACCTTGTCTTTCTACGTCGGAGCTGGAGGGGAAGCCCGGAAATGCATAAAGGCCAGTTCCGTCATCCTGAAAGAAGGCATGAAAGACAGCAACATTTACTTTTCCGCCATCGGACTGGCCGGCCTTAAGTATAGATTGTTCAAGGGTGTGGACCTTTTCGTGGAGCCGCAGTATTCCCACACGTTCCTGAAATACGACAGAGCGCAAGGCACTTACATCCCTTCCGCCATATCCGACCAACCCGACATGTTTTCTTTCCGGGTCGGGATGGGGCTTTCTTTCAAGTAGAGGGAAAACTAAAGTTTCCCCAGGGCAGCCAGGAGCTGTTCTCCAAGTCCGATAGTGTAGCCTTCGCTCTTGAAAAAGACCCGGTTGAAAGTGTCTGCGATCATGACCACGGGCCTCTGGCCTTTTATCAAATTCTCAGGTATGACTCCAAATTGTGCGGTTGATGGAAGTTTGTCTGAATATTCCGTTATCCAGTCAAGTCCGTCAGGATTGGTCATGAGCATGACGGGCCTGCCCCATTTCTCCAGATCTTCCTTCACGGCGATCAGGTCGTTCACGGCATGCACGGACGGCTCCTGGCGAGGTGTCAGGAAGACGATCACATAGAATCCCCTGCCGGTTGACGAGAGAATGGACACGGGTTCGGTATCCTTTGATTTCTTGTACTTCGTTTCGGCGTCGAATTCTCCGATCACTGTAAGCTTGTCTTCCGGAACGGCGATGACCAGGTCGACGGAAGTGGTCTCTCCTTCTTTCACGGTAAAATGCTGCAGTGTCACGGGTACGCTTCCGTCAGATAGCCTGCAGCCGCTCACAAGAACATATTCACCGGTGTCAAGCGAAGTCCCTTCCTTGAATACATTCTTCCAGCTTACGCCGCCGCCCATGTCAACCTGTCCTTCATCGAAGGTGAGGAGCCTTGTCCGTCCATCAACTATCTTGCTGATCGTGAAGTGGCTGTAATAACCCGGATTCGCAAGGGCCACGGTGGGAGAATAATTCAGGACGAGGGTTCCGGTCGGAGCAGTGGCCTGGCCGGCAGAATCGAAATCGACATCGCACCATGCTGACGAAGGAGAACCGGCGGGCACGTATTGGATCTTGCCGGTAACGGGGTCTTTTCGGGAGTTGATCCCAAGTGTCCTGGCAAGGGATACAAAGAATATGTCTCTGGACCTTGTGTCTGCCATCCTGATCTTCCACACTCCTTCGGGAGAAACCGGAATCTTCCAGGCCTTGGGGTCGTCGACAACCTTGATGTTGTCCTTCACCCACCTTATCAAGCGGGCTGGATCTGAAAGGCTTTCTCTCTCTTCGGGTGTAAGGACGCTCTTGAAGAAGGATTTATAGGGAGTCAGGAATTCGTTCTCCACCCTGGGGCAGAGAATGGATCCTTCGGAAAGGTAGCTGTCTTCCAGGATTTCCATGGTGACATCTATCATGTCCTTGTCGCTGAGGGACTGCAGGAGGTCTATTGCCCTCTGGTCAGGATGGACGGACAGGAACTTCTCTATCACCGGGTAATTCCCGGCGGCCTTTGCCAGGAGTTTCCCTTCCGGCGTTCCGTCATCCTTGGCGAAGGTGGCCATGTAGGTCTTCCTGATGAGGTCCTCCTGGGCGAAACGGACATCGTTGGCCTTTCTCTGTTCAGGGGTGACATCAGGAATATTTGAACTTTCGGGCGGAGGTACTATCATCATCCCGAGGGAATCTGCGGAATGGTCTTTGGTTATCGTGACCGTGACAAGCGAATCCTTGCCGAAAGACACCTTGGAGAAGCCATATTCACCATCCTTCGAGGCCCAGGCGAGCATGTCGCCCATTCCGGCAGTGAGGAAGGTTTTCCCTTGGGAATCGGTGTATTTGGAAAGGGCAGGATAGAACTCTGCATAATTGTAGATCCTGAAATCTACCAGGGCGCTGTCGACAGGAGTGCCATCCTCGCGCACCACTCTGAAGTCCACCTTAGCCGTCCGGGCGTAGTTGTCGATCAAGTTGATTTCGGTGAAATTCGGCCCTTCCATCACTTTTTCCTCAGGTCCGTCGTAGCGGCCGAAGACCCTTGTGTGCATCAGCATCCCGCGGCTGGCCGGAGCGTTGAACCAACCGAGGTTGAGGACCGGCTCGGGCTCACAGGCACCCATGAAGTACCATTCTCCGTCAGCCCAGGCTTCCACCCATGCGTGGTTGTCGTCGGTGTGAGCCCAGCGGGGTGTGTAGACTTGACGTGCGGGAATGCCTACCGAACGAAGGGCCGTTACCGTGAAGGTGGATTCTTCTCCGCACCTGGCAAGGGTGCTTCTTGCACTTGCCAGTGGAGAAAGGGTCCTTGCGTCGGAGGGTTTGTAGGTCAGCTTCTCATGACACCAGTGGTTGACTTCAAGGATGGCGTCTTTCATGTCCATCCCTTTGATCCGCGGCTTTATCTCCCGGCTGAAGGCAATCCGCGCAGTGTCAAGCTGTTCGTTGTTGACCCTCACGGGCAGGACGAAATGACGGAACAGCCTTTCCGGAACATCCCACCCCATTTCTTCCTTGGTTTCAAAGGAAGACCGGACGCACTGAAGGTAATAATCCAGCGGATAGTCCGTCAAGTCGGCAAGCGGCATGTAGGCATAAAGGAATTTAAGAGCTTCCTTTTCGTTCGTTGTCAGGATGAGGTCGTCTACGGGACAGAAATTCTTCAGGCTGTCATTTCCGGCGAGCCTGGAATCGAAATCTTCTTCCACTTGATGGCGGAAGCTTGCGTCTGTGATGAAATGATGGACTTCACAGGAGGTAAGCAGCGCTACTGCGAGGATGGCCAAAAAAGCATTTTTCATAATCAGGGTGGACTGTCTAAGTAACAAAGATAATTATTAACATAAGAAATTTGTAACTTTGAGCCCTTGTTTTTGACAAGATGAAACCTCACGGGATTCTATTGTTCGTTTTGTCGGTCTTTGCGCTGATTGGCCTCTGCTGGTTTTTCTTTCCTTCCGGCGGAGTCCAGGTCGGTGGCGTAAAGCTCAGGTTCCCGTCTTATCAGTCCTACATTGAAGGCGATGAGTCACATGTCAAAGGAGTCGATGTGGATTCCGTTCTCATTGCAGCAAAGAAGAGCTATGACCTGCTCCAGGAATCGAGGGACACGTTGAGTTTCTTCCATGATTTCCTTTCATCGAATCCGGGCAGGGTTTATGTCCCTGAAGGAGAGAATGACTTTTTTGACACTGTCTTTGAAGCGATGGAGCAGGCAGCCAGGGACGGGCGGACAGTACGTATCATGCATTATGGAGATTCCCAGCTTGAGATGGACAGGATCTCGTCCGTCCTCCGTCAGGAACTTCAGGAACGGTTCGGCGGTTCCGGTCCGGGCATGACTCCGATGATGCGTAAGATCCACTCTGTGTCGGTCTCCCAGAGTGCCCGCGGAGGGATAACCCGTTATTCACTTGTGGCAGATTCCCTTTCCCACTGGACATCTTCGCATCGCTATGGCATAATGACTCAGTTCGCGGGAATGGTCGGCGGAGGCTCATATTCCTTCCGTCGGGCCGACAACCGCTATGTCCAGGATAGGGCGAAGCATATTTCCAAAGTCTCGGTGCTTCTGGGCCATAATTCTCCCGGCTTTTCCTTGTCGTTGAAATGCGACACCCTCAAGGCGATGACGGAAGTCCTTGATTCCAGCATCAACGGTCCGGTAGTCGTGTCGTGGAAGCTTCCCGTAGATGTGGCCAAAGGTACGATCTCATTCTCCGGGAATGCTGAAATCTATGGAATAATGCTTGACGGGGAGCCTGGAGTGACAGTCGACAATGTGGCTTTACGTGGGTGCTCGGGCACCGTCTTCACGGGAATCGATTCAACCTTGATGAAAGAGTCTTTCAAGGCGACCGAGACCAAGATGATCATTCTCCAGTTCGGGGGCAATGCCATGCCGGGGATCGGTTCTTCCAAGTCCATCTCTTCCTATGTCAACAAGATGGACATCCAGTTCGAATATTTCAAGAAGGTGGCCCCGGATGCCAGACTGCTTTTCGTCGGTCCGGCAGACATGTCCAAGAGCGTCGACGGCCATCTCATATCCTGGCCTCGCCTGTCGGAACTGAATGATTCCCTGAGGGTGCATTGCCTTGAGAATGGCGTGGCTTTCTGGGATACTTTCAATGTGATGGGAGGACCAGGATCGATGCGAGAATGGGTGAATCACAATCCGCCGCTGGCCGGTCCTGACTACATCCATTTCACGACCAGGGGGGCTGAGGAAATAGGTCGTTACCTTTCCCGTTCACTCCTTGTCTATGACGATTTCCGTCGGATCAGGGATAAACTTTCCGATGCGGTGGTGAATGAATATCTTGACACGGTCAGGACCCAGACAGACACTTTGGCAAGATGACGGGGAGGCTGAAGGCATATTCATTGGCAGTGCTTCTTCTGCTGCCGCTGGTCCTTTCCGGACAGACTGTCTACCGGGAAGTGCCGGAACTGGATTTCGCACACTTCCAGCAGAACCATATTACCATAATGGAAGACAGTGCTGCCTTCCTGAAGGTCTTCCGTAAGATGGATTCCTTGGTGCTCTATGGAGAAGGAAGTCTCAGGATCATGCACATAGGAGGCTCCCATGTCCAGGCCGGCACCTTCACCAGGCAGCTGAGGAACAACCTCCTGTCCCTTGGGGACAGCCTTGACGGAGGAAGGGGACTCGTGTTCCCGTTCACTGCAGCCAAGACCAACACCCCCAGCAGCTACCGCTCCAGGTATGAGGGGGAATGGACCGTGGCCAGGAATGTCCAGCGGGAACCAGCGAAGAGGCTTGGCCTTACGGGCATGGCCGTGTCTTCCTCGGATTCGACCGCATCGGTGAGAATCGTCTTGAAGGCCAGGAACCCTGGTCCCCTCGACAAGGAATTCAAGTTCAACAAGGTGGATGTCTTGGGATATTCTTCAGGAGACAGGGAGCCTTTAGTCCTGCTTCCGAGCGGTGATTCTTTGAAAGGCCATCGTGTAGAAGAAGCGTCAATCTGGACTTTCGTGCTTCCCGAGATGCAGGATTCCGTCACCGTGGCCGTGGGGCGCGGAACAGGTGAACTTACTATTACAGGAATATACCTGGACAACCCGAAGCCGGGAATCACAGTCAACGAGGTGGGAGTCAATGGCGCAGCCCTGACCTCCTATGCCAAGTGCCAGGACCTTGCCAGGGATCTCAGGATGGTCCGTCCGGACCTTGTCATCTTTGCAATAGGCATCAACGATGCTTCCGGACCTGATTTTTCAGCCGAGGACTTTGTCAACCGCTATGCGAGCCTGGTCGCCCAGGTCCGTTCCGTCAATCCGGATTGCGCCATGCTCTTCGTTACCAACAATGACAACTGGCGGAGGGTCCGGCGTAGGGTATATGCTCCAAACAAGAATACACCGGTCGTCCAGGAGGCCTTTTTCCGCATCGCCGGAGAGTGTGGTGGAGCGGTCTGGGATTTCTTCGACATCATGGGAGGCATGGAATCGATGAAAGACTGGCAGGAGGCCGGACTTGCGAAGAGGGACAAGATACATTTCACGGAAGAGGGATATTCCCTTATAGGGGATCTCCTGTACAATGCCATAATGGCGAAGTATATTGAATACATAAGGAGGAAGCTATGAACGTGTTTGCGTACGATCCTGCACATCCGCTGCTGTTCACCCAGTTCTATTTCTGGGCCTTCTTTGCCATAGTCCTTGCCTTCCTCACTTTTTTCAAGAACAAGGTCCTGTTGAGGAATGCCTTCCTCTTCTTCGTAAGCCTGTTCTTCTACTACAAGACCAGCGGCCTTTTCCTGATGTTGCTGGGCTTCGTCATCGTCTATAACTATCTTTCCGGCCTGGTCCTGCCTCATTGTTCCCGCAAGTGGATCCGGAAGAGCGTGGTTGGCTTAAGCGTGGTCGTGGACCTCTCCCTGCTCTGCTACTACAAGTACGCCTACTTCATCACCGATGTGGTCAACAACCTGCTTGGCACCTCGTTCGTGGTAAAGGACTGGATAGCTGCCTTCGGCAATTCACTGGCCGGTTCGCAGGCTTTCAGCGTCGATTCGATCTTCCTGCCTGTCGGTATCTCATTCTTCATCTTCCAGGCGATCAGCTACATCGTAGATATTTCCCGTGATTCCATAAAACCTGTCAGGAATTTCCTGGATTTCGGATTCTATCTCAGTTTCTTTCCCCAGCTGGTGGCCGGTCCGATCGTACGTGCCAAGGAGTTCATACCCCAGCTTCACAAGCCCTTCTTCCTTGGAAGGAACCAGTTCGGAATAGCGGTCTTCTGGATTTTGAACGGACTTGCCAAGAAACTGGTCCTGAGCGACTATATAGCTGTAAACTTTTGTGACCGGGTCTTCGAGAATCCTCTTCTTTACACTGGGTTCGAGAACCTTACAGCCTTGTTCGGATACTCCCTCCAGGTCTATGCCGACTTTTCCGGCTACACCGACATTGCCACCGGCGTAGCCATGCTGATGGGATTCTATCTACCCAAGAATTTCAATTCCCCCTACAAGGCCAGGAATGCTTCGGAATTCTGGAAGAGGTGGCACATTTCCCTTTCCAAGTGGCTGCAGGACTATCTTTACATTCCTCTCGGAGGCAACAGGAACGGGACTTTCGCGTCCTATGCAGCCATCCTTGGGATCGCTTTCCTTGCCTCGGCCCTGGCAAAGGACTGGTGGGTCTTTGGCAGCGTGCTTGTCCTGACTGTCATCATCGCGACCCTCATCCTTTTCAAGAAATCATGGCGCAAAGAACTCATTTCCGACATCAACAGGATGGACACCATGCTCCTCGGCGGCCTCTGGCATGGGGCCAGCTGGAACTTCATGATCTGGGGTGGACTGAATGGCCTTGGAATACTCATCTGGAGGTTCTGGCACAATCTGTCGTTCTGGGTCCGTCCTTTGGTCATTGGCGTGGTGACGGCCTGTTTCTGGTTCCTAAAGGTCCGTTATGAGGCTCCTGTCTTCAATCTTTTCTTCTGGTGGACTGCAATCATCTTCGTGGGTGCTTTCATCGGGATGATGTTCCATAGAGTGAAGGGAAAGGCTGTGTCATGGATAAAGACATCCTGGTCGGTACTGATGACATTCATATTCATAACCTTCACACGTCTTTTCTTCCGCAGCGGATCCAACCTCGACCCGGCAGAAGCCAATGAGAAGGCATGGACGACGGCCAAGGACATGGTCGGCCAGATCGGAGGGGAATGGGACTGGTCGCTGGTCCCGCAGATGGCCCTTCAGCACAAGAGCATCATCATCGTGTTCCTTGTAGGAATGCTCATCCACTGGCTGCCCGATTCCTTCAAGCGCCGCTACAGGATCTGGTTCGCCAGGATGCCTTTGGCCTTGATGGTGATTGTCTGCGCCGTGGCGGTCTTCATCATTTACCAGTTCGTCACCGCCGACCTCCAGAGCTTCATTTATTTCCAGTTCTAGTAAGGACGACCTTTCCTCCGAAAAGCTTGCCCAAGGCCTTCCGGAAAGCCTTGTAGTCGCTGAAATCTTCTTTAGGGAAGGTGCCGGAACAGTGCTTTACGATGAAATGAAGGGATATCTCATCCAAATCTTCGTTCCTTGTCATCTTACATTCGACATGACCGAACTTGCTATCGTAAGCGAAATCCTCTGGGACTGATTCAATCTCGAATCCTTCAGGAATCCGGATAGTAATCAAGTCGTTGTCAACCCATCCACTTTTGAAAAACAAGTTATTCTTGCGGCTTTTTGTTGTGTTGTCCGTAAAATTCCTGAATGGATGCATGGGCACAAAAAGCCTGGATCCTGTCTTGCTTGCATAGGGATACGCCGAAGCATTGCAAGACATTCGACAATGAGGCTCGGCCTCCATGAAGTCTTCCAACTTCAAGCCTGAAAGTTTGATCATGGGGAGTGAGATATCTTTCTTGATGAACTCCACCTGCTTTTCAGAGGATTGTTTTGATGCGGCATGGTACGTTTCCCAGATGGAATTGAACACTTCCTGCTCAATGGATGCTTCAGCATTTCCGTCCGCATCCAACTTGACATAGACTTTCATGGAATCTGTATTCCTTCCATCTTCATCCTTCGGGAGCCTGGTCATGAAAGACCCATCTTTCTTTACCACCAAGGCTTTGTTTCCGGCTATGCCGCTATGAACATAGCCAAGAGGCACTTCAGGGTTCGTACATTCGACCCAAAGTGTGTCATTTTGACCGGGGATACAAAGTATGGCATGGTTGCTGGTTGCCAGAGAAGGAAAGTCTTGAATCATCCGGTCTGTCCCCAGATTGGTAATCACGTAATGAGATTCTATTCCGCAAAAATCCAACATGGATTTCAAATACCACGAGAGGGCTTTGCAGTCTCCAAACTTGTTCTTGAATACGAACGATGGTTCAAGCGGCCTTAATCCGCCAAGCCCAAGCTGGATGCTGACATACCTTGTCGTTTCACCCAGGTAATCATGGATTCTGGAGATTACCTCTTTTTCAGAGGAACATCCTCCGGCGATGGATTTAACTTTGTCTTCAAGCTCCTTCGGAAGGGTGGTCCTGTCTTCCGACAGTGAGTAAATCCAGTTGCCGATGTCCACCCAACTCTTCCCGGAGCCAGCTTTGCCTTCGTAAGAGAATCTTGCCGGAGTAAACATGACGGCTTTCATGCTGTTCACTGCAGGCGGTGAATAAGGCTCTGCACTGTCTTTTGGGAGACCCTGGACCGTCCATCTGTAGGTGACGCCTTCCTTGGTGACGCTGCGTTGGGGTTTTATGTCCGGCATGTTCAGGGCGTGGTAAGAAAAACAACTGTCTGAAGGGACCGTCAGTGTGTAGGAGGCCTTGTCCAGTCCGATGCCGCTGGTAAACGGCAAGGGTACAAAAGGTGGGAATCCAAGGATGGCATCGAAATAATCCAAGGTGTAGGAATATGTGATAGTGGCAGGGTACGAGGTTATGGTCGGGGAGTAGAAGTAGGTACCATAGCTGTCTGCAAGTCCTTCCGAATATTCCGTGTACTTAAGGTCTGCTTTCTTGAGTTTCCTTGGTTTTGCGGACGGCTCCGTTATTTCGCCAGAAAAAGACTTCAACCTTGTGCTGCCGTTGTTGACAGAACACATGAAGACACCGAAATCATCTGCCCTTTCATCGAGGAGAATTGTCCAAGTCCTGGTGTATGTGGCATGGGTGGCGTCTTTATAATCAAACCAGGAGTCGTTGCTTAAAAGAGTAGCCCCGGGAGTCATTTGTGCAGCAGCATCAAGCATAAAACACAAAGCCAAGGATATGAGTATTGTCCGTCGCATCTAGTCCTTCCTGATCACTATCTTAGCATTGCATATTTCTGCTATCTTCCCGAAAGTAAGGCGCAGTTCCTCGTATTCTTCGGGGCTGAAAAGTACGCGGCTGGTTTTCATTGACAGACGGGCGGACACGCTGTTGCCTGTGACCTGGGCAAGGTATTGGAAGGAGACATCTCCATTACATGCCGTAACCTTGGTGCTCTGTGGCGATTCCTCAATACTGTAGCCTTCAGGTACCATCAGGGTGACTTGCATGGTTATGTTCTTGGTGACATCGAATTCGACAGGAAGCTGCCTCTTCTCCTGGTCGAAAGGATTAGCGCTCATGAATTGGATGATGCTTGGATTGATGTAGATGTGGCCACCCGAATTCTCCGGTTCCATCTCGAATAAGACTTTTTCCGTCACGTTCATTGTGCCAACCCCGTCGAAGGAGGCATTCTCTACAGTGATATTGTTTTCCTTTTCGATGTCCTCTTCGATGTATTTTTCTTCTGATCCTGCTTTGCCGTAACTGACATTGAAAGCGTAGGCATCCTGGTTCTTCAGGATACGGTTGTAATTACCTTTCAAGGTTCCATCTTTATCCAAGCTGGCCAGGACCATTATACGTTCGCTGTTCTGTGCCAGGGCAGAAAGGTCAACCCATGCATCAGGACCGTCCTTTCCATAGATGCGTGCATTCTGTGCGAGCATTTCCGGGGACATGACGTTCAAGTCGGAATCCTTGTCACTGGCATTCAGGAAATAATAATTGCCGGCAGAGTCTTTGGCCCTTACCAGGAAAGTTTCGATTCTCTGGAGGGTCGGGAAATAAGGCAGGCGCCCGTAGGACCTGGAATTGAGAAGGATTATGTCACTCTCGAAACCAGCATCCCTCAGGGCAAGGGAAAGTATGTTGTTGATGTCAGCAGCACTCCCGATGCCTTTCTTTACCACGCTTGCCGGAGAATCCGGGATTTTGTCGAGAACGTCGTTGAACTTTATCTTTCCTCTGACTAAGTTAAGGATCTCACGGATCTTGTTCTCGTCGGAAATGCTTTTGGAGGATATTTCCCTGACTTCGTCCTTGAAGGGATTCTTGGCTTTTTGGCATTCTCCGAAACGAGATTCTGCCAAAATCGTGTTCACATCTTCCCATCTGTGGGAGTATCTTTCGTCCAAGTGGATGTCCCCTACATGGAGAGTTACTCCAGATATTTCCAGGTCCAGCCTTGCTCTGTAGTCTTCCACGTTCCATACCATGGGCTCCTTTTTCAAAGCAGGCACATCGTCGTTGCTGGCTGTCAACTCCTTGAGCATATACTGGTAGGTTCCGATGGTGAAAAAGGAAGAACCTTCATGCTGCTCGGTGTTGACCTTCAAGAGCCCTCTGGTACTGGCACTATAGAAGATGAACTCAGGGAGGCTGACATTCATCCGTGAATGAAGTACAGGATAGTCATGTTGGATGTCAAGGTCCGGAACGTATGCCAAAGACTGGGTCGAGATGCTGAATTTGTACTCAATCACGCTGCCCTCCCGGACTTCTGGGAGAGAGAATTTCATCATGGAGACGTCGTCGGAAATCTTCTCCTTGAATACATTCTTTTTCGACATCTCGGTCTTGACCACTTTACCATCGACAAGGTTGTAGGTGTTGGCGTCTATCCCGGCTACCCGCTGTGGTGCATTGGTGGCAGTGACATATCTTACCTTAACATCAGCAAGGTCCAGTGCTTCTTTTTTGAATATCTTGATCCTGACATAGACATCATAGACCAGCTCGAATTTGCTGGAATAATAGATGTTGCCGATGTCGTAGAGGTACATGGCGCCGGCTTCTGGATCCTTTGGGTAGGAAGACATTGAGACTTCCTGTTCGGATATTTTGCCGAATTTTGGATTAAAGTCTTGGGCAAAAGCAGGGATGACAAATGTGGTTATGGCCGCAAGGATTGTAGCAAGTGTTTTCATGATAATGAAAGTTTTCCATTATTTACAAAAATAGTATATTGCAGTAGAATTACAAAAAATGAAACTGCTTTATTATTTGGTTGCTGCAGGAGCGTTGTTTTGCAGCATGACAGGTGCAATGGCACAGAAACCATCCAAGCCGGAGAAAATCATAGATTTCAAGGCTGTCCAGCCGGACGGGAAGACTGTAAGGCTGTCTGACTATGTCGGCAAGGGGAAGTATGTCCTCATTGATTTCTGGGCCTCATGGTGCGGCCCCTGTCGTGAAGAAGTGCCCACCATCAAGGATATCTACTATGAATTCAGGGGTGAGAAGTTCGACGTTATAGGAGCCCCGGTCTTCGATCCGCAGGAAAAGACTCTCAAGGCCATCGAAGAACTGAAGATTCCGTGGACACAGATACTGAATGTGCCGGAATCCGTCCCTGAGACTTACGGTTTCAACTATATCCCCTACATCATACTCGTAGGACCGGATGGGACCATCCTCGAAACGAATCTTCGGGGTGATGCCATCCGTGAGGCAGTGAAGAAATATTTGAAAAAACAATAAGGAGTCAGGCGATGAAAAGAAGGACATTCCTTAAGGATACGGCCTTGCTGGTGGCCGCTGCAAGTACAGGCGGAGCGCTCAAGGCGACGGAAAAGCTGGCCTCTTCGACAGGTTCAGGGACAGGGAAAGGCTCAGGAGCCGGGGACGGGAAGCTGATAGTGTCGGCCCCCATGCTCCAGAACTATGCAGAAACATCTATCGGTGTGGCGTTTGCCGTGAGTGATTTGGCCAACGGCTATGTGATAGTCGGCGAAAAGCCTGACTTGAGCGATGGGCGCAAGGTCCTCTGCGGGGGCTATCGTATCACGGAACTCAGTGACAAGGTGAGCCAGGTTCGCGTGACGGGACTCAAGCCCGGGACCAAGTACTACTACAAGATCGGAGCTGACAGGATCCATTATGGCGGGGGCTACGATATGAAAATCCTTGGCAACGAGGAAGATCCTGCCACCTACTGCTTCACTACTGCCGGAGCCGGCGTGGCCGGAACATTCTGCGTGATCAACGACACCCATGTGAAATGGAATTCGATTTCCATGGTAATGGACAAACTGGCCGCGATATCCCCTTCCTGCGTCATCTGGAACGGAGATGCCTCCAACACAGAGGAAACAATCGACGCCCAGGTCAGGATATTCCTGGATCCGGAGATTCCCAGGAAGGACTATGCTTCCCAGACTCCATACATGTTCTGTTCCGGAAACCATGACAACCGCGGATGGGCCAACCGTCATCTGGAAAAGGTCTGGATGTTCCGCCAGCCTGACGAGAGGCTTTCAAGGGACTGGGACCTTGGGCGTAACTTTGCCGTGAGGATGGGAGACATTGCCCTGATAGGACTTGACACTGCGGAAGACAAGGTCGACACCAACCCCCGTTTTGCCGGCCTTTTCACCAGCGATTCCTACCGTAAGGCTCAGGCTGTCTGGCTGAAGGATGTGCTCAAGCGCAAGGACATCGCAAGCGCACCCTATATAGTGGCGTTTTGCCATATTCCTCTATTTGACCCTGATCCGAAACACAATCCCGGGGACATCTATCCTGCCGATACCGATCCACAGTACACTACAGACTTTGCCATGTGGCAGAGGACTTGTGCACAGCTGTGGGGACCTCTCCTGGACAAGGCTGGCTGCCAGCTTGTGGTCACGGCACACCAGCATCACTACCGTTACGATGCTCCTGAAGCCGGCCGTGGCTGGGCACAGATAGTCGGAGGAGGCCCCAACCTTACGGAAGATGGCTATCCCACGGTGATCGAGGGGAAGGTTGACGGAGGGAAACTAAGCATCACCGTCCACAACATAATGACAGGGAAGGTGCAGGAAACCTTCACTTTCAAGCCTCGCAGGAAGAGGAAATAATACTTATTCGGAAACGCTGAGCGAGATGTTCGAAACTCCGGCAGCCTTCAGGGCTTCAACCAGGGTTTCAGCATCTGCTTTGACTTCGAACGGTCCGGCCTTGAACACGACGGCTCCGTTCTCGACACTCTTGATGAGGTCCTTGTCGGAATTGTTGTGGATTGCTTCGATGGCCTGTTCGGGGAGAG
The DNA here is from genome assembly GCA_902795735.1 of uncultured Bacteroidia bacterium. Taxonomy (GTDB): domain Bacteria; phylum Bacteroidota; class Bacteroidia; order Bacteroidales; family UBA932; genus Cryptobacteroides. The sequence continues at coordinate 3,674 of CADBMD010000072.1, read as the reverse complement.
ACTGTCCGTTGTCGGGATAGATGACCACGGTGTAGAGTCTTTGATCTTCCAGTTTCCTGGCGTTCTGCACGCTGATGGACCGTCCGTCCTGCCAGGCTATGATCTCGGCAGTGCGGAAGCCGAGTTTCTTTACCTTGTTGAGGTTGGACAGGACATCCTTGTAGGAACGGAAGACACCTACTGAATATATGAACCTGGAACCGGAGGTCCTTTCAAACACAGGGCTCAGGCCTTTTATGTCGGATGTGACCGCTTTCCTGGACTGTGTGAATATCTGGATCTGGTAGACCAGGCCGTCCGGGAGGCTGTTGCTCTCGGCGAACCGTCCCTCAGGGAGGATCATGAACGAATAGTCGAACTTGGGTTTAGGCCTCCTCATGTTGAGTTTCGGAGCCGTCCCGTAATTGTTCCTCGAGAAAGTGTAACCCGATCCTGCACCGACGACTTCCTTGTCGGCATTGGCTTGCATTTTCGCGGCGTCAAGCACTATTCCGTTTGCGAGGAATTCCATCTCTATCCCTTGCAGTTCCTTTATGCAGGTCTGCAGGGAATCGTTGAGGAGGGGGAGCTGAAGTTCTTTCTGGACGATGGTTTCCGAGAGCGAGGCTTTCCTGTCGTCTTCGGCGGAAGCCCACTCTGTCCTGAGTTCATCGAGGCTTTTGTTGAAGCGGGCTACGGAATCCCTCATGGCCCGTACCTGGCGCAGTTTGTCCATGTAGCGCTGGGTGCCTTCATTCTGGGGATCACTGTCCTTGACAGCGGAGTTGTTGTCCATCCTGGAAGGGTCGTTGCCTGGCGCGAGTTCGCAAAGATTCCTGAGCTCTTTCACTTCGGTGACGGATTTCCTGACGGGCATCCCGTCATATTCAAGGACATAGATCGTGACGCTGTCCTTGTGGCAGCTGCGGTTCGAGGCGAAGATCGAATATTTCCCGTCGCTGGTGTTGATGAACAGGAAATCATCGTAAGGCGATGAATATGGGAAGCCCATGTTGACGGGGACATCCCAGTCACCGGTGTCTTTGTTCCAATGAGAGACATAGAGGTCGTAGCCTCCCATTCCATAGAGACCCTTTGAAGAGAAATAGAGCGTTTCTCCGTCAGGGGAGAGCATCGGGTAGATCTCGTCCGAGGAACTGGTCATCTGCTCATTGATTAGCATCGGCGCCGACCAGAGGGAATCCGCCAGGTAGGTCCTGTAGATGTTCCTGATGCCATCCTCGTCGACGGCGGAATAATAGATGTCCCGGGCTCCTTCCGGCATGTAAACCGCCTTGGCCAGATCGCTTCCGCCAAGGGAGTCGAGCTGGTTGGGAGTTTTTCTCCAACTGTGGTTCTCCAAAGGGTAGAAGAGGAAAAAGTCTTTCAGGGGGAAAGTCTGTCTGGCGACGACCACCGGCTGGCTGCAGAAGGCCTCCATGCTTAGACCGTTCTGGCTTGCAATCAGAAGGTCTTCAATCTTTTCCCTGACTGTGGAGTCGGTTTCGACGGCTTTCTGACACAGGTCCGAAGCCAGCTTAAAATCATAGGAGAGCCTGGCTGAATCAGCCCTTGAGACCATCCTGGTCACAGAGGTCTGGGTCCTTGCCACGAATGGGAAAGAAACCGTGGCTAAAAGTAGTATGCAGATGTTCAGTGCTTTCTTTTTCATGCCGGAATTACGCGGTCGATGCGACTGCAAAAATAAGAAATACTTGGGAGATAATTTCTTTCTTAGAAAAAAATGCTAAATTTGTACCCTTATTTTTATGCTCAAACGCAAAAACAATAAAAAAATAAAGTAAAAGGTTATGCAAAGTAAAGGTTGGATAAGGCTTGTTGCCATCTTGCTTGCGATTGCTTCCATCTGGCAGCTTTCTTTCACAGCGGTGACGGCCATCCAGGAAAAGAAGGCAGACAAGTTTGCGGAGAATGCGGCCAATGCAGCCCGTAACTCCGCCGCTTTCGCCCAGATCTCTGCCGAGGACCAGGCTTACTATCTGGACTCGATCAGGAAAGACCAGAACAGGGTCTACATTGATTCTATTTCATCCCAGAAAGTTTTCCTTTGGAACACTTACAAGGATTGCAAGTCCAAGGAAATCAATCTCGGTCTGGACCTCAAGGGAGGTATGAACGTCATGCTTCAGGTCCAGCTCCAGGATCTGGTGAAGGCTCTTTCCGGCGACAACGCAACGCCGGAATTCCAGAAGGCTCTCAATCTCGCCAAGGAACGCAGCGTGAATTCAAGGGATGATTTCATCACCCTTTTCGGCAACGCTTGGAAGGAGGTTGGCGGCGGCCAGCGCCTCGCCCAGATCTTCGGAACCTATGAAATGAAGGACAAGATCAAGCCTGAGTCCACAGATGCAGAAGTCCTCGGTGTCATCCGCAGCGAGGCTGAAAGTGCAGTGGCCAACTCGTTCAACGTCCTCAGGAATCGTATCGACCGTTTCGGTGTCACCCAGCCTTCCATCCAGAAACTTGGAAACAGCGGCCGAATCCTCGTCGAACTTCCTGGTGTCAAGGAACCTGAGCGTGTGAGGAAACTCCTCCAGGGAACTGCTTCCCTCGAATTCTGGGAGACCTTCACCAATCAGGAAATCTCCGGCTACCTCGCAGAGGCTAACGCCAAGCTGGCTGAGATCCTCGCCGACGAGCCCACCGAGACTTCCGAGGCTGTAGCAGAGCCCCAGGCAGCACCTGCAGAGGGTGTCGATTCACTTCTCAACGCTGAGATCGCACAGAATCAGGAGAATGCTGAAGCTCTCGAGACTTTCCGCAAGCAGAATCCTCTGTACGCAGTCTTGAATCCTTCCCAGTTCACAGGCAATGCCTGCATCGGTTTCGCGAATGCCATCGACACTGCCAAGGTCAACAGGTACCTCTCCATGCCTCAGATCGCCGAGATATTCCCGGCCGAGTTCCGTCCCATGTGGTCGGTCAAGCCGTCTGAATATGTAGAAGGTGATAACGTCTACGAACTTGTCGCCATCAAGTCCACTTCCAGGGATGGAAAGGCCAAGCTCGATGGTGGTGTCGTAACGGATGCCCGCGTAGTCTATGACCATGGAACCAATGGAGAACCTTCAGTCTCCATGAGCATGAACGCAGAAGGCGCCAACATCTGGGCCCGCATGACCGGTGACAATGTCGGAAGGCAGATCGCCATCGTCCTCGACGGCATGGTCTATTCCTATCCGAATGTCAACAGCGCCATCACCGGAGGCCAGTCCTCCATTACCGGACACTTCACTCCGGAAGAGGCTACCGACCTTGTGAACGTCCTTAAGTCCGGTAAGCTCCCCGCACCTGCCACCATCATCCAGGAGCAGGTCGTAGGACCTTCCCTCGGTGCAAAGTCGATCAGGGCTGGTATGATTTCCTTCCTGATCGCCTTCCTGCTTGTCCTCCTCTACATGATATTCTTCTATCAGGGTGCAGGTATCGCAGCTGACATCGCTCTCCTGTGCAACGTGCTTCTCCTCTTCGGAGTCCTCGTTTCATTCGGAGCCGTCCTGACTTTGCCTGGTATCGCCGGTCTCGTCTTGACGATGGGTATGGCTGTGGATGCGAACGTGATCATCTATGAAAGGATCAAGGAAGAGCTTGCGGCCGGCAAGGGCCTCAGCAAGGCTGTCGCCGATGGTTACAAGAATGCATATTCAGCCATCATCGACGGTCAGGTTACCACC
>CADBMD010000071.1 GCA_902795735.1 uncultured Bacteroidia bacterium | reverse complement strand
TTTTTGCATCAAATTTGGTCGTAAAAAGCGACAGAATTTGAGAAAATTTTCATTTTGTTTAGTATAGTCAATAAAATTTAAGTATTTTGCATTTGAAAGAGACAGACCCAATTACTCCTCCAAGCTGCATACCTGATTTCAGAAGAAAAGACATTCAATCGCGAATTTGGAAACCTGATGTCCATCAAGGACAACTCCACATTCCTTTTGCCGATTTCCTGAAGAAGGGATTTGCGAAATAACGGCACGGTAGGACCTCTTTTGCTTAATGTATTGGGGAACGCTCCTTCTCTTCCATAAACAATTCGCCCTTGAGATATGTTATGCTCTTTGTGGCAAATTCATAGCCCTGGGAACCGGGGCGAGCTACTTGAAGATATTTCTCGTACCATTCAAGTGCATGTTTGTAGTCCTTCTTGACTTCATAGCAGTAGGCAATCGTAGACAATGCCGAAATGAACTTTGGATTGTACCGGTAAGCCTCTTTGTAATGCTCAATGGCCTTATCCCATGAATCCTGAAGCCTATAGTACCCTAATCCATATTGTTGATGGATACGGGACATTGTTGCCGGGTCGGGTTGGATCATCTCCCAAGCCTTATCCAGCCAGGGTTTGACATCTTTTTCAAACGGACGGTAACAGTCTGACTTCACCGAGGCGATGGAATAAGCCAGGTATACGTCGGAAGAATCAATCTGCCAGGCAGTGAGCAATTCCTTCTCTGCCATGTACATCACCTTCGTATGCCAGTAACTCTGTCCCAAGTAATAATGTATGGGATAAGTATCGTTACCGATGTCTTCCTGTCTTTGGAAAACACTTATGGCCGATTCATAATCTCCTTTGCGGTAATAGGACAGGCCTTGAAGCGGGGCTACAAGGGTGTTGTCCGGATCTTCTGCCAGAAAAGTCCTCGTCAGTGAGATGGCTTCGTCATAATCTTCCTTACCGATAAGGACATTCACGGCTTTGGCCACGACCGACTCGTTCTTCGGCCTCATGGCAAGTGAGCGTTTGTAATACCACAAAGCCGAATCGGCTTGTTCCATCTGGCGGAACGAATCGCCGATAAAGCTGAGTACGGCAGGAATGGAATCCTTTTGCAGCACTTCCCGACCGGCCTGAATGCTCTGTGGCCAGGCCTTGAGCCGTGAATAGGTCTGCATCTGCCTGATCTTGTAAAGGACATTCTCAGGAGATTGGGATGATAGCATGAAGTAGGACCCTGCGGCTTTCTCATAATCCCCGTTCTGGAAATGGCAGTCAGCCAGTTCTGAGAGGATGTCCTCGTCGAATGCTCCTGGTTTGACTAAGGCAGACAGCTTCTCGATGGCCTCATCGGTTTTGTAGATGCTCTTGAGGTAGCGGGCCTCGGCCAATATTCCCTTTCGTAGATCCAGGGAGTCTGGTGTTTGGGCATGTACGGCGCAAAGGCTGCAAAGCAAGAGTCCGGTAATGATTCTGTGTTTACACATAATGAAAAGGAAGACTGAGATGACCGCAAAATCATGTTTTCGTGAATATATGAAAAAATGATAACTTTGTATGACAGAAGAAGAAATCAGGATATGAATTATTTGAAACAATGTTTGGCAGCCGCTCTCCTGACAATCGGAGGCTCATGTTTACTGTTCACAGCCTGCAATAACGCTGGTTCCAAGTATCCGCATCCGGCTGGCACCCTTGACGGTCCGCTGGAGGCAAGCACGGCTCCGTCCCAGGTGCAGGAAGCCTGGACGCATGCAGAACGCTTCCATAGTTATGAAATAATGAGCGACACGTTGCACTCAATCAGCGTGGAGGCCATTGCAGAAATTGATACGACTTCCACAGAGGGATACGGCATCGTAGTTCAGAAGGGGACCGCTCACACAACGTTCCCCAATCTCAGCAATGCACGTTGTCCGATGGCAATGTTCGATGGAAATGGCAATATGCTGTGGCTTACCACCAGTGCCGTGTGGGGTACGGGCGTACAGGTGGACTGGCTTTATCTGATTCGTTTCGACGACGATGGCAAGGCATACATAGCCAAGGCCATCGATCCATATGACATTCAGCAGCAACTCTGCCAGCGCCTGCGTTACAGCATCGATGGAGAGCAGCTGACTCTCTATGACGGAAGTAAAGAAATCGCACGGGCGACTAACACCGTTACGGATATGGGAGGCTTCGACAGTGAAACGCCCTTGTGGATCGGCGAACAGATCCGGTACGACCTGAGTGGCGATGTCCCGTGCCTGCTGGTTACGCCCGGTGTCAACTTTACCACCGGTCTCGTACTGACCTACGATGACATGCCGACGCTTTCATGTCCACTTGCCATCGGAGAGGATGGGAAAGTGAACATAGGCAGGATAAGTGAATACGAAGAGTAGGTTACAGGTTTCTTTGTGTTATTTCTTTCCAGAACGTGCTATCATGAATATGACGGCTGCGACGCATATCGCTATACCAGCCAGCATCTTTCCGGTCAGTGGCTCTTTGAACATAAGAGTACCGATCATGATAGCTGTCAATGGTTCGAAAACTCCAAGGATGGAGGTCTTTGTCGGACCTATATATCTGGACGACAATGCCAGGGCCAGTAAAGAAATCATTGTGGGGACGACGGCCAGTCCAAGGAGATTGCCCCAATCACTGAATGAATCGATGCCATGGATTATGCTTCCACCTTGTATGGCACGGATGGATGCGAAAAGACAGGCACCTGTAAGAAGTGCATATAATGTGAGCGAGCGCTCGGAAACCTGCTTGATGCGCTTGCTTCTGTTCACAATGACAAGATAGAATGCATAGCTGAGGGCAGAAAGAATCGCCAGGAATATGCCGATGAACTGGACTTCACCGTTCCCGGAGGGTTTCGACAGGAGCAGGATTCCGGCAAATGTGGCTCCGATCGAGATCCATGTCTGCCAGCTAGGGTAGAATCGCAAGAAAACCATAATCAGGGCGACGAATACAGGATAGAGATATACCAAGGTAGTAGCCAACCCTGATGGAATGAATTCGTAAGAGAAGAAAAGGAACAGACTGCTTCCGGCAAACAGTAACCCGAGCAATGCCAGAAGTCCGAGCTGTTGCTGTTTCACTGCGAAGGATTCCTTCCTTAAAAGCATCCAAGAAGCCAGGAGCACAGCTGATATTGTGTAACGGAAGAACAGCATTACCAATACGGGAACTCCGCTATCCAGCAGAGGCTTGGCGAACAGGGGATTCGTTCCGTATGAAATGCCGGCGATGATGCCTGCGGCAATGCCGTAGAACCTTCTCCCTTCGATATGCATCTTTGTTTTCACGTTAGATTTCAATTATCAGGGGTGCAAAGATAGGAAATATTGAACCTATTTGATTATCTTTGCGAGACGTGAAACTGATTGTACTAATGCTGGGAAACAGTGATTTCCCAGGCAAGAAGGCGCTTGTCAATTTCTTTGATGGGATAACCGGTCTGATGCAGGTCCTGATTTTCTTCCAGCTGGGTCTACTTGCCCGTCCGGCGCTTCTGCACAAGGCCATACTTCCAGCTTTGGCAATCTTTGCTTTCATGCTCCTCATGGCAAGGCCCTTGCCTGTCATGACCATCCTTTCTCCTTTCCGTAAATATCCTTTCAAGCAGCAGGCTCTAGTGTCTTTTGTCGGGTTGAGGGGGGCGGCATCCATTGTGTTCGCCATCATTGCCATGACGGACAATCCGTTGGTGGAGAATGACATATTCAACATCGTCTTCTGCCTTGTCCTTATTTCCATATCCTTTCAAGGCTCTCTTATTCCTTGGATTGCAAAGAAACTTGATATGGTTGATGCGGATTCAGATGTCATGAAGACCTTCAATGACTATTCAGAAGGCACCCAGATGCAGTTCGGCGCTATCGAGATTGCTCCGGACAGCAACTGGGACGGGAAGAAAGTAATGGAACTGGGGCTTCCCAAGAATATGCTGCTTGCCCTTGTCATCCGATCAGGTAACAGGATAATCCCTCGTGGGGACACTTTGCTTCAGTCTGGAGACAAGGTTATCGTCGTTACGAAAACCTTTGAAGACACCGAGACCTACCTTGTAGAAAAGACAGTCAAGAAGGGAGGGAAGCGTGACGGCCGCACCATCAGCCAGACTTCCGGCGATGGATTGACCTTGCTTGTACGTCGTGGAGGCGAAGAAATCATACCATCGGGAGACACTTTGCTGCGTGCAGGAGATTCTCTGGTGATCCTCCGGTCAAGATAATTGCATCCCATATTAATTTGTATATTTGTAATTCAGTTTTAAAGTACGGATTATATGTGGATCAAGAAGATAGTTGCAGCCCTGGCAACCATCCTTGTTTACGGATCGGGACTTTTTGCCCAGACTCCGGAGGAAATAGTCAACAAGATGTCCGAGCAGATGAAACGTGCTGACACCGAAGGCGTTGTCATGGATATGATCATCAAGATGCCGGTGATTGGAGCCATTACTTCACACAATCTTATCCGTGGAGACAAGATGAAGTCGACCGCTACGGTAAAGGGTAAGAAGGCCGTTATATGGTCCGACGGAACTACCACCTGGACATATGACGAACAGGCCGGAGAGATTACGGTCTCACCCAGGAAACAGTCAGATGATTCAAAGAAAGTGGATTCTGACTTGAAAGCCTTTGAAAGCCTGACTGATGGCTATGACCTGACGCTTGAGAAGGAAACGTCTGAAGCCTGGTATATCCTCTGCAAGAAGTCAAAGTCCAATAAAGACAAGGATGATCCCGGCAAAATGGACCTAGCTGTGTCGAAGTCCACTTATCTTCCCATCTACATGCGCATGAAACAGTCCGTGATGTCTGTCAGTATCGAGAAAGTCTCCATAGGAGTGTCCGAGAAAAGCGTAACTTTCAATCCTTCTGAATATCCCAACGCTAAGATAGTCGATAAAAGATAATTGTCATGAGACTTTGTTTTGTTGCAATCCTTTCCATTCTTGGCAGTGTAGCTGCATGGTCGCAGACGAAGGCTACGTATTTTACCACCGAGGAGATGCCGGACCTTGTAAAATGTCTTCCGGCCCCACCGGAGAAGGGGAGTCCTGAATTCAAGCTGGATGTCCAGCGCTACAAGTGGGGGAAACAGGAGCGGAAGAATCCAGAGCGGGCAGAAATGGCATGCAGGGATGCTGTCTGGACCTACGATGCCCTCGTGGACGAGTTGGATGAACATTTCGGCATGGCAGTTTCCAAAGAGAAGACCCCGGCAATCTGGAAAGTACTTGAAAAGAGCCTTCTTACGGTAGACCAGATGAGGGTTGCCCCTAAGGCATGGTTCAAGCGCATCCGGCCTTTTGAATATTTCAAAGAACCGACCCTGACTGGCGAGGATGACGAGCTTCGAGGCGAGGGAAGTTATCCTTCAGGCCATACCATACGTTCATGGCTTACTGCGATGCTTCTTGCCGAGGTGAATCCTGCCGTGGCGGATTATGTCTACGCAAGGGCTTGGGAATATGGCAACAGTCGTGTCATCGCCGGTGCCCATTGGCAGAGCGACGTGGATGCAAGCCGAGTGGCTGCCAGCATAGGTTTTGCCAGCCTCCAGACCAGCAAGGAGTTCCAGGATGACATGGCGGCTGCGCAGGAAGAGTTTTCCCGTCTTTCAATAGGCCGGGACTATTTCGTGTCCATATCCGATGTCGTGCCTGACGTAATCCTGGAAATCCGTTATTTCAGCACCTATAACTTTGTGGGGAACCGCGTGGACGGTTATGATGCACCTACAGCCCTCCTCACCAAAGAGGCTGCCGACAGCCTTAGTGCTGTAAGCGACGATTTGAGGGCCCAGGGCTACAGGCTCAAGATCTACGATGCCTACCGTCCTCAGAAAGCCGTATCCCATTTCGTTCGCTGGGCGGCTGACCGCTCGGACACCCTGATGAAGGCGCCGTTCTACCCCGACCTTGACAAGGGTGTGCTTTTCGAGCAGGAATATATCATGGAAAAGAGCGGTCATTCTCGTGGATCCACTGTAGATCTGACAATCTTTGACATGTCTACGGGAAAAGAGGTTGACATGGGAGGTACCTTCGACTGGTTCGGTCCGGAGAGCCATCCTGATTTCTGCGGCAATCCCGAAACTGGAGAATATACAGGGGACAATCATAAGAGTCCGGAGGGCCGGAGCATCACCCCAGAGCAATTTGCCAACAGGATGATCCTTCGCAGGGCAATGCTTCGTCATGGCTTCAAGCCTCTGGACAGCGAATGGTGGCACTTCACGCTGCGTGACGAACCCTTCCCGGACACCTATTTCTCCTTCCCCGTGAACTGAGTCTTCTGACTGCCAAATGATATCATTTTACATTAATTAGTATCTTTGTCAAAACACTTGGTTATGCAGATCCTTCGGCAGCCTATTACACGTCTGGAGCTAAGAGAGTTGGCCCAGGACACATTTGGTGATATGATTAAATGTGTCGCCGATGTTAAGTGCCGCATTTTGGCTATCGACGCCGAATTGCATGCTGATCTTGAGCGTTTGCTGCTCGAAGAAGGTTCCGCACAGGAAGATTTGTGGGGATTTAACCTCTGGGTAGATGAGGAAGGAGAAGATTTCATTGAATTTGACTCGCTGATCAACATCCGCGCCTGGCAGGGTAACCCTTCTCGGGACGTTTCTAACCCGGAGGTCCGAGAAGCTATCAAGAGTATTGTAGAACAGTTTATAACTGAATAAATGCAGCATTCTTCCCTGGAAAACGGCCGATGGGCGGAGTTGACATTACCGCAGCAGATGGCCAACATAGGCAGTGAGACCTCCCGCGTCCTTAAGGCTCTTGAGGCGGGAAAGGAAAGCCGTGCCGAAAGCGCGTTTTCTCGTTTCCAGGAGCTTTTTGACTTGACTATCAAGTTTGGCCGTCAGAATGAGCCCATTTCATCAAGGGGGCCTATGTGGAAAGAACTCTGCCGATTCAGAGAGCTTTACTGTAAAGCCTTTGAGGACCGTGACCTTTCCGAGCTTGCCGCCTTTAACCGATACCTGGACCAGTTCGCATCCATGCGATAAGATTCTACTGACCCACTTGGTATATAGTCCCATTCTCCGGAACGTCACATCGCCCTCAATCAGGTTCGGCCCGTCCACATTCACCTCTTCGCGGGTGAGCACCAGCTTATCCTTGCTGCACTCCTTGACGTAATAACGTGCAGGGTCACGAATTTACAACAAATCGGCCTCTTAAGCAAGTCAGAGGCCGATTTATTCTTTAGTCAGGCAAGACCGTTATTCGTTCTTCAATGACTCGACCGGGTTGGCGCGGGCGATGCGGAGGCAGTTGAGTACAACTACGCCCAACACGATCAGCAACACCAGCACGGCCCCGCCGATAAATAATATCGGATTCAGCGACACCTTCTCGGCAAACTGCTCAAGCCACCGGCGGGCCACGAAGAAGGCTCCAACGCAGGATAGGATAGCCATCACTCCAGAGAGTTTCATAATGTCCAGGGCGAATATGTACAGAATGTCTTGCGTTGTGGCGCCGTTGATCTTGCGGACGGCCATTTCCTTGCTGCGTCGCAGCGATTCGTCCTTGATGAAACCGAGGAGACCCAGCAGCGCGATCAGCAGTGAGAACACAGAGCCAATGGCCATGGTGTTGCGCATCTTCTTGCTGTCGTCATAAGCCGCACGCATCTGCTCCTCGTAGGACAGGATGTTGATTTCACGGCCCTCCAAGGCCTGCTCCAGAGCCTGACGAACCTTCGGCAACGCCTCCGGCCTTACCTTGAAGA
>CADBMD010000070.1 GCA_902795735.1 uncultured Bacteroidia bacterium | reverse complement strand
TTGCACCGCTTGCAACCCCGGTCAAAAAAATGCTAAAGATATGAATTACCTTTTCACTTCGGAGTCAGTCTCCGAGGGCCATCCTGACAAGGTGGCCGACCAGATTTCAGACGCAATCCTCGATGAATTCCTCCGCCGTGACCCTGAATCAAAGGTCGCCTGCGAGACTTTCTGCTCCACGGGACTTGTCCTCGTTGGTGGAGAAGTTCGCACTGACGCCTATGTGGACATACAGGGAACCGTCCGCGAGGTAATCAACCGGATCGGTTACAACAAAGCCGAGTACATGTTCGACGGCAATTCCTGCGGAGTGCTGTCCGAGATCCACGAGCAGAGCCAGGACATAAACCGCGGCGTCTCCAGGGAAGACCCCGACGAGCAGGGTGCCGGAGACCAGGGTATGATGTTCGGCTATGCATGCAAGGCGACCGATGACTACATGCCTCTCGCCCTTTACCTCTCACATCTGACTCTCAAGGAACTGGCCGAGATCCGGCACAATGAGCTCCACCTGATGCCTTACCTGAGGCCGGACTCAAAAGCCCAGTACACAATCGAGTTCAACTCATCCGACAGACCTGTCAGGGTCCACACAATCGTCCTATCGACCCAGCACGACGAGTTCGGGTCAGATGAGCAGATGCATTCCCGGATAGAGGATGATGTACGGAACATCCTACTGCCCAGGGTTATTGCCAAACTTGACCCAGAGACGGCATCCCTGTTCAAAGGCGACTTCATCCTCCATGTCAATCCGACCGGAAAGTTCGTGATCGGCGGCCCTGCAGGGGACAGAGGCCTGACCGGCAGGAAGATAATCGTCGACACTTACGGAGGACGTTCGGCCCATGGTGGCGGAGCATTCTCCGGGAAAGACCCTTCCAAGGTGGACCGCAGCGCAGCATATGCAGCCAGGTATATTGCCAAGAATATGGTAGCGGCAGGAGTGGCCGAAGAGATGATGGTCCAGATCGCCTACGCTATCGGTGTTGCCAAGCCCGTGAGCGTGTATGTCAACACCAAGAGGACAGGGATTATCCCTGACGCCGAGATCGCTGACAAAATCAACAAGCTGTTCGACCTCCGTCCGGCTGCAATCATCCGCAAGTTCGGTCTGAAGAATCCAATCTACTCCCCTACTGCAGCCTACGGCCATTTCGGAAGGAAACCCTACACTGAGAAAGTCACACTCTGGCGCAATGGAACTCCATACGAAGAAGAAGTCCAGTTCTTCGGCTGGGAACTCCTCGACTCCGTCAATCTCATCAAGAAGGAATTCGGCCTGGCTTAGCTAGGCGAAAAAGGAGATAACCAGGGCCACGAGGAAACCCGTGCAACCCACGAGTGTCTCCATGACCGTCCATGTCTTCAAGGTGGTCTTCTCGTCCATGCCGACGAGGGATTTCACAAGCCAGAAACCCGAATCGTTGAAATGGGAACAGACCGTGGCGCCTCCCGCTATGGAAGCCGTTATGCAGGCCAGATGGACAGGTGAAAGGCCGGCAGTCTCCGGCATGGCCGAGATAATCCCTGCCGCCATGGTCATGGCGACTGTCGCAGAGCCGACTGAGATCCTCACCAGTGCCGCGACTACGAAGGCTACGATAACAATCGGAAGAGAAGCGGAAGCCACAGCATGTCCGATGACCTCTCCCAGTCCTGAATATTGAAGGATATATCTCAGTACGCCGCCGCAGGCAGTGACCAGCAGGATAAGCCCGACCGGTTCCAGCGATTTCGTCATCACCTTCTCAAGTTCTTCCTTTGAATATCCGTTCCTGTAGCCCAGCAGGATCATGGCGACAAGTGTCGCTATGGTCAAGGCCACGAAAGGCTCGCCAAGGAAATCCAGGATATTCCGCGCAGGAGCCAGGGATTCGACTACGCCGGCGACAGACTTCATGATAATCAGAATCAGGGGAATCAATATGATCAGGATGACGGTCCAGAAAGAAGGAAGTTTCGTGTCGTCAAGTTCTTCCCTGACTGTCAGTTGTTCTGGAGCAGGAATATGGAACTTCTTCCCACAGTATGAGCCCCAGACTGGCCCTGCGACTATCATGGCTGCTACTCCGCAGGCTATTCCGATCATGATCACCCATCCCAGGTCGACCCCTAGCATCGTGGCAACCAGAACCGGGCCGGGAGTAGGCGGGATAAATGCATGGCCTACTGCCAGACCGGCCAGAAGCGGAATCGCATAATAAAGTGAGGATCTGCCGGTACGCCTGGACAACGAAAAGGCCAGAGGGATGAGGATGATCAAGCCTGCATCGAAAAAGACCGGCATGGCTATCACAAGGCCGGTGACGGCTAGCGCCCAGGCCGCCTTTCGGTCGCCGAACTTATCGACAAGCGTAACGGCAAGAGCCTTTGCTCCGCCTGAAATCTCGAGGATAGACCCGAACATGGATCCCAGGCCGACCAGCAGGGCGATGCCTTTCAGTGTATTGCCCATGCCGTCATCCACCGCCTTGACAATCTGGTCGAAAGACATCCCAGCCCCAAGGCCGATCAGCACGGCACCCACGAGGATTGCGATCATGGCCGGAAGCTTGAACCTGATGATAAGAACCAGTAGGATTATCAAGCCGACCACGGCCGCGATTACCAGTCTCGTCGGATCAGATGCGATTTCACTCATAACAAACAACAGGAGAATTGTGTCACCTGCTAAGATAACGATTTTATGCTTATATTAGTGGCACAAATCTCCATTCAATGAATAAGACAATCCTCTTTTCCTTTTTTGGATCCGCCTTACTTATCCTTGCCTCGTGCCAAAAGACACCGACTCCCGAGTTGACCCTCAGCCAGCACGATTATTCCGTAGAATCGACCGGAGGCAATCTCAGCGTCAACGTATCATCCAATGTGGACGTTACAGTCCATATCTCTGCGGACTGGATAACACAGACAGGTAAACCTTCTGTTCCGGGCGGGACATATAATTTCAGCGTTTCACATAATAATACATATGATTCACGGAAAGCAACTATCACATTCAGCAATAGCGCTTCCGGCGTCTCGGAGACCGTCAATGTGATCCAGGACCAGCAGGATGCAATCATTCCCGGCAACCTTGAATACGAATTATACTACCCAGCCCAGACATTCACTCTACCTGTTTCTTCGAACGTGGAGATTACTGTTTCTACCCAGGCCTCATGGTTGAAAAGCCAAGGCACCAGGGGTTTGTCCAGCAAGAACTTCTCATTCTCAGTTGAAGAAAACACGGCCAAGGAGCCACGTGAGGCCCGGATTGAAATCTCTTCCGGAGCCCTTAGGCAAACAATCAAGGTAGTGCAATTACCGACGGATCATTTCCCTGAATCCAATCAGGAGTGGGACCAATCCATCGCAACTTCAGAAGACATATATTCAGCCCTTGACAGGATCACTGGAACATTCGGGGATGGGGAAATAGACACTCTTGTCATCCGAGAAGAACTCTCCAAGCTTCCGGACGTCGTGGCCGTGGATTGTTTCGAATCCTCAGTCTCCGTCATGCAACGTGACAGCGTGTGGCTGAATTATGAATTGTATGCTCCGGAATCTCCTATGTTTTCTTCTGAAGATGTCACCAGAAGCGACCTTGAAACCAGAAGCAGAATCGGCACCAGGGCGAATGTGTCTGGCGGAAAAGCTTACATCTATGCTCCTTTCCAGCATTCTTTTAAAAAGCCATTAGATCGATGGAGAGATGCATTGCTAGAGAATTTCGGCGAGGTAACCGTACGGAAAAAAGATAGCAATAAAGACGATGCTGGGATATGGAGCCTGATTGAAGACCTTTCCACTCATTACGATTTCCTGGTATTCGACACCCATGGAACGGAGGGGCATAGCCTGAAAGTCGAGGGTAATCCATTCTCTTCCCAGCTAGGTCTTCATCCTTCAATTATTTTATGCACTTCAACCCCTTACACTACCGAAAATGTCAATAAGCTTGTAAAGGCCGGAATCAGCAAGGACCAGATTGCCCAGGACAAACCCAAAGACGAGCCTTACAGTTATATCTGTTTCACAACAAAATTCATAAATAACTATCGCTTTGACAATTCCTGTGTAATACTTTCGGCTTGCGAATCTGCCAAACGCATGGACTACACTGCCAAGGACGACAAGGGTTCCATGATAGGGGCTTTCATCAACAGAGGGGCCAGCATCGTGACAGGGTCAAAAGTGACGACGAAAGTAGAGATGCTATATGCCATGGTCACCCATTTGATAGAAACCATGTCTTTGGGATGTTCATTCAGAGATGCGTTCAAACATGTGGCAAGAGGGGACAAGATCGCTGCCTGGAGAGATGCAGCTTATGCATACGATTCCTCCGACCCTTTCGAGTATTTTGACATCCCGAATCAGTACATCTGCGAAAAAGCCAAGGAAGACTCGGACCTTTTCTTCTTCGTCAGCCCCTATCCTGAATTAAATGAGGTCGTTCAAAAGAATGGTACTGCGAATTTCTCATGGAAAAGCAACCTGACTCTTTTGCCCATCACTTTATATTGGGAGACCGGAGTCGATAGCAATGATAAAAAAATCTATAAGCCTTACCTCTACACTCTCCAATACGATGTTTATGTGGATGGGAAGCGCCTCGCAAAATCCATTAGTGGAAATCCCTCTGACACGAAAACCTCGTGGAAGCCTTCTTCCCTGGGAGATCATACCTGGTACGTGAATGCCATCATAAAACAAGGTGATGAAACAATAGCTTCCTACCAAAGTCAGGTGGGTCGTTTCACCGTTACTGAAATGACTAAATACGAAGTTCCTGAAGCCGTCGACTTGGGTCTCTCTGTAAAATGGGCCTCTTTCAACCTCGGCGCCACGAAAAAGGAAGAAAAGGGCGACTATTTCGCATGGGGAGAGACAGAGCCTTACTATGAACCGGGAACCAACATAGGGCGAGCTCAATGGAAACCAGGGAAAGAAGCTGGATACGATTGGCCTTCCTACTCATTGTGTAGGGGGGAATATGCATTAACTAAATACTGCAGTAGTACATATTCAGGTATCGTTGACGGAAAGACCGTGCTGGAACCCGAGGATGATGCAGCGCACGTAAACCTTGGAGACAAATGGAGGATGCCGACAATAGAAGAGATGGAAGAACTACGTGACAAATGCACATGGGAAAGGATTTCTCTTGATGGAATCGATGGGCAGAAGGCTACGGGGCCGAACGGTAATTGGATATTCCTCCCTACTCCTGGATATAGGTCCTACGAGTGGCTTTATGGCAGCCCTGAAGGTCGCTACTGGTCTTCAACGCGAAGTACGACATGGAGTAGTGGTGCAGCATGGGAACTCGATATTTTCTCGTCCGGCGCAAGTACCTATGGTAGGCGAATGCGTTGCCTTGGTTATTCTATCCGAGCCGTATATGATGATTGAAGTGCCTTTGGTCACCGGGGATTTCGATAGGCTCAGGGGCCGGAAAGGGTCGGAGTCAATGACTGGGGGTGATGGCTATTTTAGGGTAGACGGATGTAAATGGTGAGCAAATCGCCATGGAATGCTCACGGGATTGGCCTGGCGAACTGCAAAGTCACGTTTTAGGCCAAATATTTTCCCGCAGAGTTCCGCGCCGAACTGCAAAGTCACGTTTTCCTCAATTTTTCTTCTCGCGGAGTTCGGGTTGTACGGAGCAGGCGTACGGGCCCGGCCGAGTCCATTCTCGCTTGCCCTTCGGCAATGCCAAGGGCTCGCTGCGGCTGAGTACGGCCTAAGCCCGGAGCCTGCTCCTAATACCCCACTTTCGCCTGTTTCCATAGAACCGCTCGGAACTCTCAAGTCACGATTTCCTTGGAAAATCTTCCCGCAGAGTTCCGCACCGAACTGTAAAGTTACGTTTTGGGCCAAATATCTTCCCACAGAGTTCCGCGAGATTCCGAACTCGGCGATGCAGCCACGGTATTGCCCGGTTTTCGTGGCTGGATGCGGTAATATGGTGCAGGCCGCCACGATATCAGGGGGTTTTCGTGGCTGGAACGGTAGATGGCTCTGCCCGGGGTGAAAGAATCTAGTAGCCGAAGATGTCTTCGAGGGTGAGGCGGGTGACAGGGCCCAGGGTCGAGACGAAATCCATGTCGAAATCAGACTCACGGCCAAGGAAACCGTAAACATAAGTGCGGTCCTTGATCCACTTCTCCTGGAAAGCCTTGACATCCGACAGCGTCATATTCTGAACCTTCTCGAACACAGCCTTGTCCCGGCTCTCGGAAAGCCCAAGATCCCTCAAGGAAAGATACTGGTTCAGAACGCCCATCCCAGTGACACGCCTAGTACGAAGCTGTGAAAGGATTGCAGCCTTTGCAACCTCGAAAGCCTTCTCAGATTCAGGCATGTTGTTGATGATCTGGTCGAAAGCAACCACGGCATCCTTCAGCTTGTCATTCTGCGACGCGATGAAAGCATAGAACATGTAGTCATCATCGGGATAGGAAGGAGAGTTCAGGGAAGCCCTTGCGGAATAGGCCAGCCCCCTGGCCTCACGCATCTCCTGGAAGACGATCGCATTCATCCCGCTGCCGAAATAGTTGTTGTACATGGTCACATCCGGATCGTTTCCGACATTGAACTTCTCACCCCTGTCAGAATACTGCACATAGTAGAACTGGTTGGCATCGTAAGGAGCGATCAGGACCTCGTTCGCAGCAACCTGACGACGTACGGGATATTCCTTTACCAAAGGCTGCGGATTGTCAGAAACCTTATGGTGCGCAGAAAGTATCTTCTTGGCTGCAGCTTCCTCTGAAGGTCCGTAGTAAAGGACTTCGTGCTTCTTTGAATAAAGATCCCTGACCGCCTGCAGGAGCTCCCCGGAAGTAAGCCCAAGGATCTGCTCGTCACTCAGAGTGGTCTTGGCCACGAATTCAGGACCATAGAAGACATAATTCTGAAGCGCCGAAAAACAAGCCCCCTGTGACAATTTGCTGTCCGCACGGTCCTTAAGGATGTCAGCCTTTAGGCCGGAAAGGACGGCGGTGTCAGGCACGGCATTGAAGATCAAGTCTTCTACGATGTCCATGGCAGCCCCAAGGTTCTCGTCCAGTCCCCTTACCCTGATCACAGTCTGGGTAGGTCCGGCAGTCATGCTGTGAGTGCAGGCAAGAGAGTACATTTCCTTGCCGATCTCGGCCGCAGAACGGGTAGGTGTCCCAAGATAACCAAGGTAACGGAAGGCAAGGTCGAGACGAGGATCATTCTGGGAACCTCTGTCAAACATTGCCACATAGGTCGAGATATCATTTATCTCATTCTTCTTGTAGAGAAGTTCCACTCCGCCGGAAAGTTCGTCCTTGGCCATGTCAGTGGAGAAGTCCGGGAAGACCGGCTCTATCGGAGCGACCTCAGACTCCTGGATGGATGTCAGGAAATCACTCTGGAGATGACGGTTGGTCTCGATAGGAGTAATGGCCGGAGCAGCGATCTTGTCAATATTCGGATCCTCTCCTATACGCTTGAAAGCCAACGCATAGCTGTTGGCTCCGAGATATTCATTAGCCCAGTCGGTAACCTGCCTCTTGGTAACTTTCTCAAGACGGCGCATCTGCAGGGCATCATCCTTCCATGCGTGTCCGCTGATGAAAGAGTTCACATATGACATGGCACGGCGGCCGTTGCTCTCAAGCTGAGACATCTCGGAAAGCTTGATGTTGTTGATGGTTGACTTGATCAACTCGTCGTCAAAGTCACCGGTACGGAGCCTGCCGACTTCCTCAAGCATCAAGTCACGGACCTCTTCAAGGGACTGTCCTTCACGAGGATAACCCACCATGAGGAACTCACCGTAATCCGGCCTTGAATAGTTCATCAGGTAGAAACCTCCCACCTTCTGGGCCTGGACCAAGTCAAGGTCGGCCAGACCGGCCTTCCCGTTGTAGAGGATGGAACTGACTATTCCTCCGACTTCGCTCCTCTGGAAATCCTTCTCGCCGGGAGTCCTCCAGCCAAGCATCACGAACTCGGCATCCAGACCATAGACAGTCTTCTCCACCGGACGTGTCAGAGGCTGCTCGGGTTCATATTCAAGGGTCTTGATGTCAGGGTTCGGCTGCCAGTCGCCGAAATACTTTTCAATGATAGAGATGAAATTGTCCGGATCGAAATCACCTGAGACACAGATAGCTATATTGTTGGGAACATAGAAGTTGTTACGGTGGTTCTCAATGTTGATGATCGAAGGATTCTTCAGGTGGTCCTGGGTTCCCAGGGTCGTCTGGAGACCATAGGGATGATGCTGGAAAAGCACTGAATCAATGGCTTCCATAGCCTTGGAGTCATCCTCGGTAAGGCTCATGTTCTTCTCCTCGTAAACAGCTTCAAGCTCAGTGTGGAAACCACGTATTACAGGATGGATGAACCTGTCCGCCTCAATCTTTGCCCAATCCTCTATCCTGTTGGAAGGAATGTCTTCCTGATAGACGGTCATGTCATTGGATGTGAAGGCGTTCGTACCGACAGCTCCGATGATGGACATCAGTTTGTCATATTCATTGGGGATGGCAATCTTGGACGCCTCGTAGCTGACGGAATCGATCTGGTGGTATATTGCCAGCCTCTCAGCCGGATCTGTCTTTGTCCTGTAGATTTCGAACAGGTCACGGATCTGGTCCAGCATGGGTTTTTCAGCTGCGTAGTCTGATGTCCCGAAACTCTCGCTTCCCTTGAACATCAGATGCTCAAGATAGTGGGACAGCCCCGTGGTCTCATGAGGGTCATCCTTGCTTCCCACCCGGACGGCTATGTAGGTCTGAAGACGCGGGGTTTCCTTGTTGACGGACATATAGACCTTCAGCCCATTGTCCAGGGTGTAGATCTTTGTCTTGAGGGGATCCCCTTTTACAGTCTCATACTTGTAGCTGCCTTTTGAACAAGCTCCCAGGAGTACCATGGCAGCGACTACGGCGATGACGAACCTTTTCATACGCATTATTTTGTTTGACCGTTAATTGTTTAGAAGGCAAACTTAATCAATTTTCACAGCAACGCCAAAAAAGTGGTATATTTGTATTTTGTATAAAAGGATAACCGGATGGCTGCGAAGAAAGAACATAGGGTGGAAATCCGAAACAAGAAGGCCTCATTTGACTACGAGTTTCTCGAAACTTTCGAGGCTGGCATCGTCCTCGTCGGAACAGAGATCAAGTCCATAAGGATGGGCAAGGTGTCTCTCGTTGATTCATATTGCTACTTTGTAGGCAATGAACTGTTTGTCAAGGGGATGAATGTAGCCAAATACTTCTGGGGGTCCTGGGGGCAGCATGAGCCCCTGCGGGACAGGAAGCTGCTCCTTACCAAGAGGGAGCTCCGCCATCTCAGGCAGGCTGTCAAGGAAAAGGGACTTACCATCGTCACAGTCAAGCTCTTCATCAATGAGGAAGGCTATGCCAAGTTGCTGATTGCCCTGGCAAAAGGCAAGAAAGTCTTCGACAAGCGGGCGACCATCAAGGAGAAGGACATCCGGCGCGAAATGGAGCGTGGGGAATAAACTCGCAAAGGTAATGGGCAGAAAACGTCAGAACAAGTTCAGGGAGGCTGTTCCCATCCCGCCGCCGGCGCCTTTGCCTGAGCCGGAGGAGATCGATGTGGAGGCGGTCTTCAATGAATATGTTTCCGGGAATATCGACTTGATTGTCGTCCTCGGGCCCACTGCTTCCGGCAAGACCAGATACGCAGTCGAACTGGCCCGGCAGCTTGGAGGTATGGTGCCCTCCGCAGCCGTGGCCACCCTCGGCCACGTAAGAGGGGGGACCGCCGACGAAGTCGGTGGTGTGGCCGAGCGGAGCGAGGCGCTGTCGGAGGACACCATGCCTTCAAGCTGCGAGATAATCTCGGCGGACAGCAGGCAGGTGTACAAGGGGATGGACATCGGTACAGGAAAAGACCTGGATGAATACGGCGAAATTCCCTACCACCTCATCGACATCGTCCCTGCAGGCACCCGCTTCGACCTCTACCAATGGCAGCAAGCCTTTGAAGAAGCCTGGAACGACATCAGGAAAAGAGGCCGCATCCCCATACTCTGCGGAGGCACCGGGCTTTACATCCAGGCCGCCACGTGCGGATATTCCCTGCCCCAAGTCCCTCCCAACGAAGAACTCCGGGCCGAACTCGAGCACTACGACAT
The DNA here is from genome assembly GCA_902795735.1 of uncultured Bacteroidia bacterium. Classification (GTDB taxonomy): domain Bacteria; phylum Bacteroidota; class Bacteroidia; order Bacteroidales; family UBA932; genus Cryptobacteroides. The sequence continues at coordinate 26,861 of CADBMD010000070.1, read as the reverse complement.
CGAAGAACTGATCCGAAGGCTTGCCGAACTTGGGCCGCTTCCTGACGAAGGAGTCCTGCAGAGCAAGAGGAGGGTCATCAGGGCTTTGGAAGTCGCCCTGTTCCAACGAGACCATCCTGTCCAAAGGACTGCCTTCATGCCAAAGAAACCCTATTGCATAGGTACCCTGGTGAGCCGTGAAGAAAGGAACCAGCGTATCGACTCAAGGCTAGACAAGAGGCTTCAGGAAGGCCTGATCGAAGAAGTCAAGGGGCTCCTGGAAAGTGGAATACGACCTGAAGACCTGATGTACTATGGACTTGAATACAAGTTTGTAACCCAGTACGTCCTGGGCATACTCTCCTACGAAGAGATGCGCCTGCTCCTCGGGAATGCCATACATCAGTTCGCCAAGAGACAGATGACATGGTTCCGAGGAATGGAGAAGGATGGCATAACAATCCATTGGACAAACGTTTAAAGATTATAGACAATGAAAGTAGCTGTCATCATGGGATCTACCAGCGACCTGGAAGTAATGTCAGGCGCATTCGGCATCCTCGAAGAATTCGGAATCGAATATGAAAAGCGGGTCATCAGCGCCCACAGGACCCCGGACCTTATGTTCGAATACACCAAGGGCCTCAAGGCTCGCGGTTTCGGAGCAGTGATCGCCGGAGCCGGCGGTGCCGCCCACCTGGCAGGAGTGGCAGCAGCCCTGACTCCCCTCCCGGTCATAGCCGTACCCATGGCCACAAAGAATCTCGGAGGACTGGACTCCTTGCTCTCGATGGTCCAGATGCCCACCGGCATCCCGGTTGCTACGGTGGCCATTGGCGGAGCCAAGAATGCCGCAATCCTGGCGGCTGAGATCCTGGCCCTGGGAGACAAAGAAATTGCAGCAAAGCTTGACTCTTACCGCGAATCCCAAGCTGAAAAGATCCGTAACACTGTCATTTAAGGAAAGATGAAAGCTCTCAGGACATCCGCGGCCATGGCCATGCTTGCCCTGGCTGCCATATGTGCGAATGCGCAAAGCGTAGTCACTCTTCAGGACACCGACGAAGAAGGGAAATACACCATCGATGCTTCAGTCAACGGTGTCGGGATCCGCACCTACTACACTGAAGAGAACTGGTTCGTCAGCATGTCCACCACCACTTACCTGTTCCTCTATGAGAACGGTTACATAAAGGACGGTGACGTCAAGGGGCTTGCCAACCTCAAGATGCCCGACGGATCCACCAACAAAGGTGCTTCTTTCGTGATCAGGAAGCTTAAGATAGGTGACCATATCCTGATTACGGACATACCTGCCTTCGTTGTCAGGAAACAGACTGTTCCTCTGGTCATCGGGAGTTCTGCATTCGAGAGCCTGGGAGATGTGGCCAGGGAAGGCAACCGGATAATCATCGGAGACCTGGAAGATGTAGAATCCCTTGCGGATGTTGTGGATCCCGTGGATTCTCTCCGTCTCGCTGTCCAAAACCATCTTGAAGCCGAGGAATATGAAGAAGCGGCGTCGTGCCTCAGGATCCTGGACGGTAAAGGGGCTCTCAACATGCTGAACCACTATCAATATGCCGTAATCCTCGGTCTCCTTGAAAGGGATTCCGAAAACATCTCTGTCTCCAACTCCTGGCTGGAAGCCAATGAAGGGAAATCCTTGACGATGGACTATTGGATCTACAACGGCCTTGGTGCTGCCTATGCCCGTCTGAAAGACAACACGAAAGCCATCGAATGCTACGAAAAGGCGGCTTCTGCCTATTTCACTCTCTATAACACTTCAGAGAAAGGCATCAAGGCTGGAAATTTCCATGACGAAAACCTCGGAGCAACTCTCTACAGGCTAGGCCGGCTTTATGCCGCTGAAGGAAAGGTCCAGAAGACCGAGTCGCGCTGCTCATTAGCCGCCAAATGCGGCTACCAGCCAGCAATCGACTTCTGCACCCAGTACAAGATCAAGTACTAGCCACTCCGCCCCTGTCCAAAGTCCCGTCCATGGCAGCCCTCCCTTGAGCATATCCTGAAATGCTTATTCCAGTCACGATAAGTGGCCGAATTCGTGGCTGCAAAGCCTGAAACGCCTGGTTCAGCCACGCAAACACCCCGAAAACGTGGCCGTGGAGTTCGGCGCGGAACTGTGCGGGACGATATTCGGCGAAATCGTGACTTTGTAGTTCGGTGCGGAACTGTGCCGGCAGATATTCGGCGGAATCGTGACTGGGGAGTTCGGAGTAATAATGGGGATGTGAGGTTGAATTGGTGTGAAATGTTAAAAGAATAAAAAATAAGCATCCATACCGTTCGAAGGGGCATGAATGCTTATGATTTGAAGGCTCCGATACCTGACTAGAAGCTGGCTTCGGTGGGTTCGGCGCCGAAGCGGCTGCCAAGCACGAGCTTGGACTTCAGCGCAACCGTCTTCTCCTCGTCAGACGCCTTGCCGGACATCATCTTCTGGAGAAGTTCATAGGACTTGTCTGCAATCTCGGAAAGAGGCTGCAGGATATGAGGCACGGCCGGCTTGTTGAGGACATAGAGGTCGCTTTCATCGAAGCAGACGAACGAGAAGTCCTTGGGCATGTTGAGTCCGAGCACATTCATGGCATTGAACCCGTACATGGCGATCTTCTTTGTCGGAAGTATGAAAGCCTCAACGCCACGCTTGGCGGCATCACGGAAGATTTCTATGATCTCCTTCTTCGCAGCATCAGCCTCATAAGAGATCTTGTGGATCTTGATGTCATCCTTGAGTCCGGCTTCCTCCATTGCCTTGGAATAGCCATCCTCCCTGTCGACAAGACTGGTGACGCCCATCTTGTAGGAAATCATCTCAATCTTGCCGAAACCTTGATGGATAAGGTAACGGGCCGCTACCTTGCCGGCATCTACATTGTCAACGAGCACCCTGCCGAATTCATCTCCAGGGAAATCCCTGTCGATCAAAACGGTAGGAATACCAACGCTGGAAACGCGGGCGAGGGCGGTCTCTGCACCAAGGCAAGGAGCCATGATCAACCCTTCAACATTGTAACCTACCATTGTGTCGACAAGGCGGATGAGTTTCTGGGGATTCTCCTCCGATGAAGAAAAGATCACCGTGTAGCCATCTTCGAAGGCTATCTTCTCAAGATGACGGCAAATCTCAGCGAAAAAAGGATTGGCTATGTCCGAAACGATCACACCGATTGAATTGGACCGTCCGCTCCTCAAGGAAGCAGCAGCATTGTTCCTGCGGTATCCAAGCCTTTTGGCAACCTGGAGCACCCGCTCCGCCGTAACAGGGTTGACAGGACAGTCAAGACGTCCGTCCTTCCCCATCTTGGCATTCATGACAAAGGAGACCAGGGTCACTGAAACCCCGGCTTCCCTTGCCACATCCCTGATTGTGACTTTTTTGATGACTCCCATTCTATATTAAGTTTCGTTTTATCCGTGTATCATGACAATCAATCCCGCCATGACGATTGAGACCATGCTCATCAACTTGATGAGGATGTTGAGGGAAGGACCTGATGTGTCCTTGAAAGGATCACCGACCGTGTCACCCACAACAGTAGCATGGTGATTGGTTGAATTCTTCCCACCGAAATGACCATCTTCAACATACTTCTTAGCGTTATCCCAGGCACCGCCGGAATTGGCAAGGAAGATAGCAAGGATGAATCCTGCACCAAGGCCGCCGATCAGAAGGCCCATCACACCAGCCTCTCCGAGGATCAAACCAACGAGGATAGGGACGATGATGGCAGTCAAGGCAGGAGTTATCATTTCGTGCTGGGCAGCCTTCGTGGAGATCTCGACACAACGCTTGTAGTCGGGACGCTGCTTGCCTTCGAGGATGCCGGCGATCTCACGGAACTGGCGACGGACCTCAACGACCATCTTCTCAGCTGCACGTCCGACTGCATTCATGGTCATTCCACAGAACAGGAAGGCCATCATGGCTCCGACGAATACACCGGCAAGCACGCGGGGATTCATAAGGTTGACCTGATAGTACTGGACAAGGTCCGGAATGGTTGCCTTTGCAACTTCAACCACCCGGTCGCCGATGGTGAGAGCAGTAGTACCGACATGGCTCAGGCCGATCTTGATCTCTTCGATGTAGGAAGCAAGGAGGGCTAGTGCGGTAAGTGCAGCAGAACCGATGGCAAAGCCTTTACCTGTTGCAGCAGTAGTGTTGCCAAGGGCATCGAGGGTATCTGTCCTGTGACGGACTTCCGGATCAAGCTCGCTCATCTGGGCATTTCCACCGGCATTGTCAGCGATAGGACCATAAGCATCTGTCGCCAGGGTGATTCCAAGTGTGGAAAGCATTCCGACAGCAGCGATGCTGATTCCATACAGGCCGAAGCTGATCAGTGAAGGATCGAATGAAAATCCTGTCGCAAAGAGATAGGAAAGCAGGATCGCGACGACGATGGTCACAACCGGAATGCATGTCGAGATCATTCCGAGGCCGATACCATTGATGATCACTGTAGCAGGACCTGTCTTTGAACTCTCAGCCAGTTTCTGCGTAGGCTTGTAGGAGTGAGAAGTGTAGTATTCGGTAGCCTTGCCGATGATCACCCCGGCGAGAAGTCCGGAGATGACGGACAGGCTAAGCTGCCACCAGTTGGAGAATCCGAGCATGTAGAAAACTCCGAAAGTAACGACTGCTATCAGGCATGCCGACAGGTTGGTTCCTACACTGAGGGATTTGAGAAGCTGCATCAGGCCGGCACCTTCCTTGGTGCGGACTGCATATATTCCTATGATTGAGAGAACAACGCCGATTGCAGCGATCATCATCGGAGCAAGAATCGCCCTCATCTGGCTTTCGACTCCAGCGCTGAAGAAAGCAGAAGCACCGAGTGCCATGGTGGCGAGGATGGATCCGCAATATGACTCATAAAGGTCGGCTCCCATACCTGCGACATCACCGACATTGTCACCCACGTTGTCTGCAATGGTAGCAGGATTCCTGGGGTCATCTTCGGGAATATCCTGTTCGACCTTGCCCACGATGTCGGCACCCACGTCAGCGGCCTTGGTGTAGATACCTCCACCGACCCTTGCGAACAGAGCCTGGGTGGAAGCACCCATGCCGAAGGTAAGCATGGTGGTAGTGATTACGACAAGTTTCTGGGACATGTCAGGCTCCCCGACGCAAGCATTGAGGATCAGCCACCAGATCGAGATATCCAGAAGGCCGAGGCCGACGACAGTAAGTCCCATGACGGCTCCTGAACGGAACGCAAGCTTAAGACCTGAATTGAGGGACTTGCTGACTGCATTTGCAGTCCTGGCCGAGGCATAAGTAGCAGTCCTCATGCCGATGTAACCTGCCAGGGCAGAGAAAAATCCTCCTGTAAGGAATGCAAACGGCACCCAGCCGTTCTGTACATGGAGGGCATAAGCCATGAAGGCAAACAAAAGCGCCAGCACGATGAAGACGATCCCGACGACTTTATACTGCTGCTTGAGGTAAGCCATGGCACCTTCACGGACATATTGTGCAATCTCCTTCATGGTGGGGGTACCCTCGCTTTCCTTCTTCATCTGACGATAGAAGAGCCAAGCAAAAAACAAAGCCAGGACCGATGCGGCCGGAACTAAGTAGAACAGATGATTCATAAGCTTTTAGCTTTAACGATTTACGATATTCAGGTCAAAAAATGAGGTCGGGGCAACCTCATTTCGAGGGACAAATATAACGAATTTGTCCTTGAGCTTTACTTAAAAGAATGAGTAAAAGACATTAAAAAGTGTCCAGCGGAACCCAGACCTTCATCTTCCCTGCTTCGCGGTTGTCCCATGAATAGTAGGGAATATAATTGAGTGTCCTGTCTCCGACATGGGCAGCGATGCTCACTATGCCATTAAGCTTGCCAGATTCGAAAGCCGTGTCAAAAGTTGCATCTTCGGAAATCCTGAGGTCATCGAAGCCTTCCTTGTTGTCGGCTTCTTCGATGCAGTAGACGATGGGCCCACGCTGGACAGCACGTTTGCCCACGTCCTCCTTGACGCGAGGGTCGGCTGCGACCACCTCGACCGGCATGTCGAAATTGATCTCCACGACATCGCCGTCCTTCCATCTGCCATCAATCACGGCATAACCCTTCTCGACAGGAGCCTCGCATGTCTCCCCGTTCACTTTGAGGCTGTAGTCCTTGCACCAGCCCGGGATACGCAGGCGGAGCTGCGTTTTCACAGGACTCTTTGCTCCGACCTTCAGAGTCACGGCACCTTCCCAGGGGTAATTTGTTTCCTGGGCAAGAGTGAGGGTCTTCCTGCCAACCTTGACATCAGCCTTGTCTCCAATGTAGAGGTTGACCCAGACTGCTTCGTCTGAAACTCCGTAGATGTAGTTTCCGATTGAAGGAAGGAAGCGGCAGATCTGGCTCGGACAGCAGGCACAGCCGTACCAGGCCTGCCTGTGGTGACCGCCAAGCGATTCGAGCGGATTGACATAGAAGAACCTGTCTCCCTTCAGGGATATTCCTGCAAGGGCTCCGTTGTACATCGACCTTTCCATCACATCGGCATACTTCGAGTCTCCCGTGAACTGGTTCATCCTCCAGTTCCACAGGACCATGCCGACTGAAGCACAGGTCTCGCAGTAAGCAGTCAGGTTCGGGAGGTCATAATCCTCTGAGAAGCCTTCGTTGCTGGCACTCTGCCCGATGCCTCCCGTAATGTACATGTTCCTCAGGACAACATCGTCCCAAAGGCGGTTCAGGGCATCGATGTAACCCTGGTCGCCTGTGTAGGCTGCCACATCGGCCATGCCACAATAAAGATACATCGAACGGACGGCATGTCCTGAAATCTCGCTCATATCTCTGACAGGGACTTCGTCCTGATAGTAGTGGGCCGGCCAAGGCCTGTCGATCAGTTTTCCATAAGAGCCATAGCCATGTCCTCTCTCCTCGAGGAGCCAGTTGGCGAAATCCAGGTATTTCTTCTCGCCCGTCGTCTGGTACAGCTTGACGAGGGCAAGTTCGATCTCTTCATGTCCGGGGACCCAGTGACGCTTACCAGGTCCGAAGACCGTCATCATGTGGTCGGCCATACGGATGCAGACATCCAGTAGCTTACGCTTCCCGGTAACATTGTAGTAAGCCACGCCAGCCTCGATCATGTGCCCCGCACAGTACATCTCGTGCTTGTCCATGTTGTCCCAGCGGTTCTCAAGTCCGGTCAGGGTGTAGAAGGTGTTGATGTAGCCGTCTTCCTGCTGTGCGGCCGCAAACTTGTCTATCCACTCGTCGCACTTCGCCTCCAGGACGGGGTCCGGATTGTTCTGGAGGGAATATGCCATGCCTTCCAGGGCCTTGTACACATCAGAGTCATCGAAGAATATTCCTGAATGCTCTCCTTCACCCTTTGCAGCGTTCTCGAAATTGCGGATCCTGCCGGTCTGGTTCTCGATCTGGTCGATGCAGACATCGAGTGTGACGTCCTTGTGGCTCTTGAGCCTTGGCGACCAGAAAGAATCGTTGATGACTACCTCTGAGAAAGAAACAGGCGTGATCTTCTTCATCGAAGAGGCCTTCTTGCCGGAGCATCCGGAAAGGATCAGGATTGCTGAAAGGACTAAAGAAAAAAAGCGTAAAGTTTTCATCGCAGTGTGGCTTTTATTGGTGAAAGATACCTAAAAAAAACGTAAAAATGAATTATCTTTGTAAGAACCACGTCACATGACCTCCGGAATAATATTCAGCATCGAAGAATTCGCCATCCATGACGGCCCGGGAATACGCACTACCGTGTTCCTGAAAGGCTGCCCCTTGCGTTGCACCTGGTGCCACAATCCCGAAGGCCAATCCTTCGAACCGGAAGAAATGGTTAAACGCGGTGAGAGGAGCGTCTGTGGCGAGGAATATTCTCCGGAGGCCTTGAGTGCCAAGCTGCTGAGGAATGAAGGAATATTCAGGATGAACGGCGGCGGTGTGACCTTCACGGGAGGCGAACCCCTCTCGCAATCCGGTTTCCTGGTCTCCGTCCTGGAACTGCTGGATGGCAGGATCCACACTGCCATTGAGACCAGCGGATTCGCCCGCAAAGAAGTCTTCCGGGAGGTCCTGGGCCACCTAGACCTTGTGATGATGGACCTCAAAATGATTGATAAGGACCGTCACAGGAAATGGACCGGAGTAAGCAACGCATTAATATTAAGAAACTTCGAGACTTTGGCATCCTCAGGCAAACCCTTCATAATCAGGATCCCGCTGATTCCCGGAGTCAATGACGACGAGGCCAACCTCGAAGCAACGGCGGCCCTTCTCGAAGGAATCCCTTCCCTCCAAAGGGTAGAGTTGCTCCCCTATCACAAGACCGCTGGCGCCAAATACCCTATGGTCTTCCGAGAATATGACCCCGGCTTCGACACGGAGGCCTCTCCCAGGCTGGACATAAGCCCGTTTGAAAGAAGAAACATAAAAACGATGATACTATGATCGAAAGATTGGAGTCACTGAGACAATATCTCCTGGACAAGAAACACCATGCTTTCGTGAAGACCGCAGCCGAAACCGGCATTGCAAACCTTAACGGAAGGTTCGAAAAAAAAGGCGTTCCAGACCAGATGCGCAGCGCCATCGTCTTCAAGGAGATGATGAGGTGCCAGGAACCGGTCATCCTCCCAGGTGAGAAGATAGTCTTCACGAGGACTGTCAAGGACGTACCTTTCATATTTACTGACAGCGAGTGGGAAAAGGTCAAGACCTCCCATTACATCCATGAAAGAGGAACCGTCAGCAACATTAGCCCGGACTACGAGACCACCATACGGCTCGGCCTCGGGGCAAGGAAGAAAGAAGTCGAAGCCAGGCTGGCAAAGGGCGATGTCGATGGACAAGGCCGGCTGTTCCTGGAATCCGTCCTTGTATGCATCGATGCCCTGCAGGACCTGATCGGCCGGTACGAGACCAAGGCGCGGGAAGAGGGTGAAGACGACACCGCCGATGTGCTGGCTAAGATCCGCACCGACGGAGCCACATCGTTCCGGGAAGCCCTGCAGCTCCTGAGGGCCCTGCATTTCGCCCTGTGGGCAGCTGACAATTACCACAACACCCTCGGGCGTTTCGACCAGTACATGTACCCCTATTTCAGGCATGACATCGACAATGGAATACTTTCAGAGGATGAGGCTTTCGACCTCCTCGAAGAGTTTTTCCTGACATGCAACAAGGACAGCGATTTCTACCCGGGAATGCAGCAGGGCGACAACGGCCAGAGCATCGTGCTCGGAGGCCGTGACGCCGAGGGGAACTACCTTTTCAACGAACTTTCGCGCATGTGCCTGAAAGCCAGCTACGAGCTCCGCCTCATCGATCCTAAGATCAACATCAGGGTCGATTCAAAGACCCCCGACGAGGTGTTCGAAGAAGGCTCACGACTGACGAAGATTGGGCTAGGATTCCCCCAGTACAGCAATGACGACGTGGTGATCCCCGGTCTCATACGGAAAGGCTATTCGGAGGAAGACGCCAGGGACTATGTGGTCGCTGCATGCTGGGAATTCATAATTCCGAAAGTGGCGATGGACATCGTCAACATCGACGGACTGTCACTCGCGGCCTGCGTGAAAAAGGCCCTCCCGCAGCTGAAAGACAGCCCGGACTATGAGTCCTTCTACGAAGCCGTCGAAAACGAAATATTCAAGGAAGCCGACAGGATCTGCTCCCGTCACAAGGACCTCTACATGATCCCATCCCCGATGATGTCCTTGCTGATGGACGGTACCATAGCGAAGGCCCGGGACATCTCCCTGGGATGCAGATACAACAATTTCGGCATACATGGTACCGGCCTGGCTACAGCCGCCGATTCCCTTGCGGCTTTGAAGGCTTTCTTCTTTGAAGGGAAGCGTTTCACAGCCGAAAGGCTGATGGATGCCCTTGAACATGATTTCAAGAACGATCCCGAGCTTAAGGACATGCTCCGGAAGGAAGCCCCGAAGATGGGACAGGACAACGACATGGCGGACGCCATCGGGACAGCCCTCCTCGACTCTTTCGACAAGGCCCTGGAAGGACGTGTCAATGAGCGCGGTGGAATCTACCGTGCCGGGACGGGTACTGCCATGTACTACATCTGGCATGCGAAAGACCTTGGCGCCACACCAGACGGCCGGACTGCCGAAGAGAACATCCCGGCCAATTATTCTCCAAGCTTGTTCATGAAGCAGCAAGGACCGGTCTCTGTGATAAAGTCTTTCTCCAAGCCTCATCTCCAGAGAGTCATCAACGGCGGACCACTGACCCTGGAATTCGACCAGACCGTGTTCCGCAACGAAGAGAGCATCCGCAAGCTGGGAATGCTCGTCAAGACATTCATCACCCTCGGAGGCCACCAGCTCCAGCTGAACACCGTAAGCCGGGAAGAACTCCTTGATGCAAAGGCACATCCGGAGAAACATCGCCAGCTCATAGTCAGGGTCTGGGGATGGAGCGGCTATTTCGTCGAACTTGACGAATGCTACCAGGACCATGTCATCAGCCGCATCGAATTCAACGTCTAACCAAAGTATTTTATTGAATATGGCTAAAGTCAGAGGAAAAATGTTCTACATCGCCTTCGTCGCTTCCCTTGGAGGACTGCTCTTCGGGTTCGACACGGCGGTCATCTCAGGGGCCGAACAGGCCATCCAGAAAATCTACGGTCTTTCCAGTTTCGCACATGGCTTCACCATAGCGACGGCCCTCATCGGGACCATCATCGGCGCCTTCATCTGCGACCGTCCGTCCGAGAAATACGGCAGGAAGAAACTGCTGATCGTCATCGCCTGGCTCTACCTGATCTCGGCGGTCGGCAGCGCTGTCATCGTCAACTGGTACTCCTTCATGTTCTTCAGGTTCATAGGCGGCCTGGCCGTGGGAGCCTCCTCGGTGGTCGGTCCGATGTACATAGCTGAGATTTCACCGTCCGACTGGCGAGGCCGTTTCGTGGCATTCTTCCAGTTCAACATCGTCCTGGGCATAGTCCTGGCATACATCTCCAATTTCCTTGTCAAGGGAGTGCCTCACGACTGGCAATGGATGATAGGGATCGAGGCCTTCCCGGCCCTGGCCTTCGCCCTCCTGCTGTTCACCGTACCTGAGAGCCCGCGCTGGCTGGTCAAGCAAGGACGTCCCTCGGAAGGAAGGAGCGTTCTGCAGATGATCGGCGAACCCGACGTGGATAGAGAGATCAGGGAAATCGAAGAATCCCTCAGGGCGACCGCAGATGCAGGAGACAGGCTGTTCCAGAAGAAATATGCCCTGCCTGTGCTGATCGCATTCCTGATTGCCACATTCAACCAGCTGACCGGCATCAACGCCATCCTCTATTATGCTCCAAGGATCTTCGAACAATCCGGAGTCTTTGCTGAAGGAGCAATGGTCCACTCGATAATCATCGGACTGACCAACCTCGTCTTCACCATGCTGGGCATGTCGCTGATCGACAAGGTCGGCCGCAAGCAGCTCCTCCTCTTCGGTGCGGTGGGCATGTTCATAGCCCTTTCCATGGTGTCGGTCGGATTCAAGATGAACCTTATCCACGGCTACTACATGCTCATCTGCCTGATGGGCTACATAGCATTCTTCGCCCTGTCGCTCGGAGCCACGATCTGGGTAGTCATCTCCGAGGTGTTTCCCAACACCGTCCGGGCAAAAGGCCAGATGTTCGGCAGCATGACCCACTGGGTCTGGTCCGCCTTGCTGACCTGGTTCTTCCCTGTCCTCTTCAAGGATGGAAGGGAAGCCTTCATCTTCGGGTTCTTCGCCCTGATAGCCCTGGGAAGCCTCGTCTTCGCCATCAAGATTCCCGAGACAAAGGGGAAATCTCTTGAGCAGATACAGAAGGAACTGACATCAAAATAGACTGAAGATGAAAAGGATAGCTACCCTCTTTATAGCCTTCGGAATCCTCTGTGGAGGATTGTCGGCTCAGGACAGGATCACAGTAGACCCCGGAAAGGTAATCAACCATGTCAGTCCCCTCCTCTATGGTTCAGGCATGGAAGACGTGAACCATGAAGTCTACGGAGGAATCTACAACCAGAGGATCTTCGGGGAAAGCTTCGAGGAAGGCCCGAAGGTTATCCGCGTGACCGGTTTCACCAGGTTCGACTCGATGTGGCACGGAGTTGACGGAAGGGTGTATCCGACAGTCAACAATGATGCGGCGAAACTCATGATGGATGTCCCTGAGACCGGAACGGGAAGGGTCGGAGTGGATATCCGCTTCGAAAGCATCCGCCCAGGAACCGCAGGCCTCTTCCTCCATGCCAGCAATGCCAAGGAAGGTCCGGAAAACATCACAGCCTACGAATTCGGGATCTCCGCCGTAGGCAACCGCTTCTCCCTTTGGAAGGTAGAAGGCTACCGCAGGGAAATCGGCGGCGTGAACCTCCGGTTCGACCCTTGGGACTGGCACAGGCTGGAAATAGCCTTCAAGGAGGCCAGGTTCGAGGTGTTCATGGACGGAGAGCTGATCTTCGTAGCGACGGACAAGGACAGTCCTTTCACCAAAGGACAGATCGGCCTGCGGACCAGGAATGCAGATGCATCATTCAGGCGTCTCCATCTGGAAGATGCCAACGGGGACAGGGACATCGCCCTCAACCTCGAGGCCGAAGAGCAGGTCAGTTCTATGTGGAGCCCCTACGTGAGCGGAACTAAGGAATATTCATTCGCCCTCGACCGTGAAGCGCCCTACAACGGGGGCCAGTGCCAGATGATTGAATCCCGGGGCAACGGCCGGGTCGGCGTGGCCAACATGAGCCTCAACCATTGGGGAATAGGGATCAAGAAAGGACAGGTGTTCAAAGGCGATTTCTATGCCAAGGGAAATGCCGCCAAGGTGTGGGTAGCCCTCCAGGACGAGGATGGGGTCAAGGAATATGCCAAGGCACGCATAGGAGCCGTTTCCGGTGACTGGAAGCGGTATTCCTTCACCCTGAAGTCATCCGGAGCAGACCCGAAGGCGCGCTTTGTCCTGTTCATCGAAGGGAAGGGCAAGATCTTCCTGGACCAGGTTACGATGATGGGCACCGGCAGCGACCTGTTCAAGGACCTGCCTTTCAGGGCCGACATAGCCCAGGGGCTCATCGACGAAGGCCTGACCTTCCTCCGCTACGGAGGATCCATGACCAACGCCAAGGAATATTCCTTCAAGCAGATGACCGGCCCCAGGCATCTTCGCCAGCCTTACCGGGGACAGTGGTACCATTTTGCCACGAACGGTTTCGGGATAGTGGAATTCGTCCAGCTTGCCGAGGCTTGCGGCTTCACTCCTTCCTTCGCAGTGAACATGGAGGAAGATCCTGAGACCATGGCCTACATGGTAGAGTACCTCAACGGTTCTGCCGAGACTGAGGGAGGACGCCAGAGGGTGGCCGACGGACATCCGGAACCCTACGGAGTCAAGTACATCGAACTTGGAAATGAAGAATGCATCTTCTGGACGATAAAGGAGAACTACCAGCACTACATAGACCGCTTCAACCTCCTGGCCGATGCCATGCTCAAGGTTGATCCTTCCCTTGAACTGGTCTGCTCCGCTTGGTGGAGGCCGGACCTCAAGCCCCTGATGGAAATGGTCTTCAAGGGGGTAGACGGGAAGGCCGCCTGGTGGGACCTCCACACGACCACGGATTCCTTCGCCGCCGCCCTGAGAGTCGATCCTACCCTGGACCAGATGAAGGCCTGGTTCCTTGAATGGAATCCGGACACCAGGATGCGCATCGCCATCTTCGAGGAAAACGGAGCAACTCACAACGTGGAAAGGATGCTGGGACATGTCATAAACCAAAACGCCGTACGTCGCCATGGGGACTGGGTGCTGACTTCCAGCGCCGCCAATGCTCTCGAACCGTATCTCCAGAACGACAATGCATGGAACCAGGGCCAGGTGTTCTTCACTCCTACCCAGGTCTGGGGCATGCCTCCGTTCCACGCCCAGCAGATGGCGGCAACCCACCATCAGGACAACCTGGTACAGACAGCAGTCGAAGGAGGGCTGGATGTCACAGGTACGGTCAGTGAGGATGGCAGCTATGTGGTCCTCCACATTGTCAACCTTTCCGACAAGAGCGTGCCGTTCAACGTGGAAGTCAAAGGCTTCGGCTCACCATCCCAAATCAAGGAAATCTCCCTGAGCGGAGGATTGAAGGATGTGAACTCTCCTTTCCAGCCACGGAAGATCGCACCGGTTGAAAGACAGCTCAGGACTTTGGACGAAGCGGTAGCAAAACCATATTCTTACACAATTCTCGAAGTAAGGAAATAATCTGGCACGGATATTGGTTCGTTAGGATTGCTCCCGGATTCGGGGCCGATATTTAACACGTTGTTTTTAAGATGGAAAAACTTAATCATCCTGCAATCCTGGTCGTTGACATGCTCAATGACTTCGTGACCGGCTCGCTCGCATGCGACCGTGGAAAGGCCATAGTCCCTGCAACGGCACGCCTCCTTAAGGCTGCCCGTGAGAAAGGTGTCCCCGTGATTTTCTGCAATGACGCCCACCTGCCCGGAATCGACCGTGAACTCAAGATCTGGGGAGACCATGCCATCGTCGGAACTCCCGGTGCTGAGGTCATCCCTGAACTGGAACTCTGCGACAAGGACTTCGTGGTTCCGAAACGCCGCTACAGCGGTTTCTTCCAGACTGACCTCGACATCCTCCTCAAGGAGCTTGGCGTAAAGACCGTCATCATGACCGGACTTCACGCCCATATGTGCGTAAGGCACACTTCCGCCGATGCTTTCTGCCTCGGTTACGATGTGGTGGTGGCAAAAGAAGCTACCGACTCCTTCACCGAGGAAGACTACCTCAACGGCCTGGCTTACCTGAAGACCTGCTACGGAGCCGACGCTTACTCCAATGATGAACTGATAGCAGCTATGTAGTCCAAACTTCTTGGAAAAGATTAAACATAGAAGTGGTCGCCGCGGTTATCCGTAAAGGCGGCCACATTTTTTTCTACCCAGCCGGTTCCAGCCAGCCAGGCTGTCATGCAAGGTCGTCGTCCGACTCTCCCATAATTATCACCAGACAGTCCCCGGGATGCAGTTCCATGCTCCCGTGAGGAACGAGGAAATGCTTTTCCCTGCGCACCATCATGACCCTTATCCCATGAGGAAGGTTCATGTCGCGGAGAGTGGATCCACCTTGCAGGTCTTCTTCCGTAACCAGATGGTCTCGGAGCATTCCCATCTCCTCCGGAATCTCCATCCCGAAAGTCTCCACCTTGGGATCCTCATCGTAGCTAAGGTCCAAAGCCTTGGCAAGGGGCGGCAGGGTCATGCCCTGGAAGAGGAGGGAAAGCAAAGTGATGAAGAACACTATATTGAATATCACGGAAGAGCCGTCCAGACCGGCTACGACCGGATAAAGGGCAAACAAGATCGGACCGGCTCCTTTCAAGCCTACCCAAGAAACGAAAGTCTTCGCCTTGAACGACACGTTCTTGAAAGGAAGCAGGCACAGGAAGACACTGACCGGACGAGCAATGAATATCATGAACAATCCAATGAGGATCGCAGGACCTGCGACAGAGAGCATGTGCGAAGGCCTGGCCAGGAGACCCAGCATCAAGAACATCAGCAGCTGCATAAGCCAGGTCATGCCGTCCATGAATTTCTGGATATCCCGCTTCTGGGGCAATTCGGTATAATTACCGATGATCATGGCCGCCACATACAAGGACAGGAGCCCGTTGCCGCCGATTATCGAAGAAAAACCGTTCGCAAAGAAACCTATGCTCAGGATGAGTATCGAATAGAGAGATGTGGTAGGCAGCTTCACTTTCTCCAAAAGCCACCTGGCCCCGAATCCAATGGCTACACCGGCCACGAATCCCACGACAATCTGCAATGCCAGCGTACCGAGGGCGAACCAGAAAGTACCCATGACCGTCATGGAGCCGTGGATACCTGTCAGGACATCTACAAGGATGATGGTAAGGACGTAAGCCATCGGGTCGTTGCTGCCTGACTCAAGTTCCAGCATGGGGCCGAGATTCTCACGCAGGTGCACCTTCTTTCCCCTCAGGATGGAAAAGACGGAAGCAGAATCGGTGGAGCCCATTATTGAAGCAAGCAGGAAACATCCGATGAAGGAAGAGCCGATGCCTCCGATCATGCTGCCCGTAGCGAAATAGATGAACAATCCTGTGAGCAGGGCGGTCAGAAGGACTCCAAGGGTTGAAAGGATGACTCCATGCCTTATTACCGGCTTTATGTCGTTCATGGACGTCTCAAGGCCTCCCGTGAACAGGATTATGGTCATCGCGAAATGGCCTATCGACTCTGCCAGATCATATTCTTCGAATTCCAGGCCGATGCCATCAGCTCCTGCTATCATTCCGATGAGCAGGAAAAGCAGCAGGGACGGAACTCCCAGCTTGGATCCTATCCTGCTGACCAGGATGGCGCAGAAGACAAGGACTGAAACCAGGAGAAGGAGGTTCTCCGACAGGAGGTTGATTGAAAAAATCGAGAGCGGCGTCATTGAATGTCGAACAGGTTCAGGAATCCAGTCATCATGAACACGTTGCGGATGTCATTGTTGATTCCACGCACAATGACCTTCCCTCCCTTCATGACAGCAGCCTTCCTCAATGACAGGAAAATCCTGAGGCCGGAGCTGGAGATGTAGGTGAGATTTTCGCAATCGATGATTATGGTCCCGCTTGCATTGTCCAGGATCGGAGCAATCTGAGCCATCGCCTCCTGAGAAGAGGGAGTGTCAAGACGACCGGAGAACTGGATGGTCGTCACGTCTTCAACCTTGTTGATCTTAAGTTCCATGGTATTATAGTTTCTTTATTAACGTAAGGACATTCTTGCCTTTCAGTCTTTCGTACGAGATCGAATCCATTATGTGCCTTACCATATGGATTCCCAGTCCGCCTATCTTGCGGTCCTCCAGGCCGGCGGTGACATCCACTTCAGGGGCCAGGGTCGGATCGAAAGGAGCTCCAGTGTCCGAGATCACAAACTCCATGCTATCTTCATGGACCTTGACTTCCACATCACAGAAGCCTTTCGTTCCCTCAGGATAGGCATACATGATGACATTGGTCACTATCTCTTCCAGGGCAAGGTTGATGCTTGAAGCCAACCCAGGATCAAGGTTTTCCCTCTCAGAGAGGCCCTCCATGAAATCCGTAAGAAGACTGATCTGGGAGATATCGTTCCTCAGGACGACACGGTTCAAAGAATCCTTCGCCCTCTCTGGATTGACATAGTGGATGAAAAGCATTGTCAGGTCGTCGCTTTGGGGAGCGTCTCCGACAAAGTCGGATACATTCTTTTTCATGGCTTCCAGCTGTTCCTGGGCACTTCTCCTTGTGGACAGGACGGAAGCCATCCTCTTCTCACCGAACAGTTCATGAGACTTGTTCTCGGCTTCGGTAAGACCGTCCGTGTAGAGGAACAGGGCATCGTCGTAATGCAGGAACCTTTCCTGCTCCTGAAAATCCATCTTGGGGACGATTCCCAGAGGCAGGTTAGGGACCACATCCAGGCTTGCCTTCTTGTCCGTAAGGATCAACGGAGCATTATGTCCGGCATTGCAGTAGCGAAGATGTCCGGTGTCCATGTCAAGGATGCCGCAGAAGAACGTTACGAACATGGAATTGTCGTTCATTTCGGCCATGCTGTCATTCATGGCAGAGACAATCCTGGAAGGGCTGTCCTCATGGGCCGAAACAGTCCTGAACAAGCTTCTTGTGACAGCCATGACCAATGATGCAGGCACTCCCTTGCCGGAAACATCGCCGATGCAGAAAACCAGCTTCTCATCCCTGATGTAAAAGTCGTAAAGGTCGCCGCCGACTTCCCTTGCAGGAACGATGGTGGCCGCCAAGTCGATGTCCTGCTTATCGGGGAATGTGGGTAATGCTTTCGGAATCATGGACATCTGGATTCCGCTTGCAATCCTCAGGTCATTCTCCATCTTCTCTTTCTTTTCGGCAACTGCCTGGAACTTCAGCTGGTTCCGGGCCACGGTACGGAAGATTACCACAAGCATCAAGAGACCTATGAAATGGAGCAGCCTCAACAGACGGTCCATCCTGCGAAGGTCTCCGAATATCTCTTTTTCAGGAATCACTATCGACATCGACCATCCTGTACGTTCTACAGGCGCGTAGTAGATGCATTCTTTCGCCCCATGGTAAGTAACAGTCCTGTTGCCAGTCTGCCCTGAAAGCATCTCTTCCGCCAGATCTTCAATATCCGAAGACTCCGCTGTCGTCGCTATTATATCCTGGAGGGACTTGCTCATGACGAAAGACTTCACTGGACAGACCATTATCTTTCCGGTCCGGCTTGCAATGACGCTGAATGCGCTGGAATAGCCTTCGACATTCCCGAACATGTCGGTCATCCATTCAAGGGAAATGTCGGCAGTGAGTACCGCGGCTATCTCACCCTTAGGGTCCTTTACTGGCATTGAGAATGTCGTCATCAGCATCTCCCCGCCTCCTTCATCCACATAAGGATCGGACCAATAGCCGGATTCCGAATTTAAAGCCTTGACGAACCATTCCTTGGAAGGATAATCGTATTCTTCGGTGGCCAAAGACCGGAACTTGATCTCGCCTGTCGTCTTATCCCTGTAAGAGTATGGCGACAGCAACGGCCTGTCCTCGAAATAGCCGGGCATGAAAGCCACTGTCGTTCCGACAACTACCGGATTGTCCTGCAATATCCTCTGGGTGACATTCTTAAGGCTGTCCGGATGGCGGATGCTCCATTGGGCTATCCAAAGTTTGTTACGCACAGCCGCCTCGGCCTGGTCCAGCACATTGTTGATCTGGAGACGGGTGTTGTCCAGCTGGCCCATTGCCCTGAGGGTGGTCTCTTCACGGAGTTCTTTCTGTGATGACAACGTTTGGATCAGGGAGGTCGCCTCAAGCGTAATGGCTGCGACAAGGATCACGAGGATCCCTGCCCAGGCAGATTTCTTTATGATCAGCTTGTTCATCTCAATATCTGACTCAAGGCAACACGGAACTCCGGCATGGGACATTTGCTGTCCCTTTCAACTATCAGGGTCTTCAGGCCTGCGTATGGCCTGACCATCTCCTCGATGGAGGAAAGGGGGATGTCCGTCCCGAAATAGACGGGGGCGAAAAGATCCCAGAACCTGCGGGAAAGGTCCTTGGGCATGTGGAAAGTCTCCTTGATGAATTCTTCTCCGCTGAGGTAGCAGCAAAGGTAAACCATTCCGATGTCGAACAGATGGTTTCCATAGCAGAAGTCACCCAAGTCTATGAAATAGCGTTTGTCGCCGGCAAAGATGGCATTGCTGAACTGGAGGTCGCCGTGCACTGCAGTGTCCTCGTCGGGAGTGTCCACGATGAACCGGGCTATCTTGTCCTTCTCGGTTGAAGTAAAGAAAGGATTCTCCGACAGGAGTCTCAGATACCGTTCCTTGACCGACTCGAACTGGGATGTGTCGACATGGGTGGAATGGAGCTGTAGGCACATCTGTGCAAACTCGGAAGCATATTCCCCGACCTTTTCCGGATTGTCGCCAACCGCCCTTGAATAGGAAGTCTTGCCGACTATGCGGTGGAAACGGATTCCATAGCGGCCATCCTCGGTCACGACATATTCACCAGGCGCGGGAGTCGGAATACCGAGGTCGTACACCTTCCTCGCAAGGTTCATTTCGTCCAGAGGCTGCTGGATCTTGCCGGGGAAATAAAGTTTCAGCATGACCGAAGGATCGGTCTTGTGGTTGTAGCTCTCCCCATTGAAGCCACCTCCGGAAAGGACATAATCGTCCAATGAAATCTTGATGGCGTCCATGTCTATCTCTTGAATACTTGGTTTATCAGATTGACGAATTCTTCATAGGCGGCAGTGCCGGAGAGCTCTTTCAAGGACTCAGCCAGGCCACGGTAGTGCCAGCCATGTTCGCTGGGATCCTTGGCATGGAAAAGATTCCACAGATTGTCACCCAGGACGGCATAATCCCGGGCGATAGCCCTCATGTTCGAAAGTTTGTCCCCGAGGGCGACGATCTTTGCATCCAAGGGAGCGGCAGCCAGCCTGTCGATCGCAGCCTGCTTCCGGTCGTGCCATGAATCCTCCTCGCTGATGCCTTCCGGCATGACATCGCTTTCGGACGCAACTATCGAGGCTATCCTGTCGCCGAATTCTTCGCGAAGCTGGCTGACCGTCACGGGTGTATCCTCGACAGTGTCATGCAGGACGGCCGCCGAGAGCAGTTCCTGGTCCGGAGTGATTGTGGCGACGATCTCCATGGCTTCCATGGGGTGGACGATGTAAGGGAAACCTTTCCCCCTCCTCTCGGTTCCGGAATGAGCCTTGACGGCAAAGACTATTGCCCTGTCAAGCAGTTCGGTGTTCATAGGTTTGTTTGCCATGGCGACTACTGGTTCATGAATGGAAGGTTCTGTGCCTGCCCCACCAGCAGATCGGCCATATATTCATTGCTGGGAGACTTGCCGTTGAGGGCCTCGAAGAGGCGTATGAGGCCGATCTTGCCGCCTCCGTTCTTCAGGATGCAGGCGATGCAGAGGTCCTGCGGACCGATCGACGATGAGATTATGTCCAGGTCGGTAAGGCCCATCTGGTAGCATGCAATCTGGTAGGCACCTTCCGAATAGTCCTTTATGAGGTTTGAGATGTCTCCCAACGTTTTGAACCCCATTGCCTTGAACACCATGAGGAATGGCAGCAGCGAGACTTCATGGACCTCCGCCTGGTTGACAGATGCGATCTTCTTGTTAAGCTGCCTGAAAGGCTCCAGCTCGAGGTAGCTCCTGAAAGAATCACCGTCCAGGGCGACTTCGGAGAGATTCCCCGACGCCACAAGGGCCTGGACCCGGCGGCGGTAGTCCGTCAGCTCGGAACGTATCTTCCCGAACTCTTCATCGACCAGTTCCAGCATTCCAGCAAGCCGGCTCATGCTGCGCATGTAGCGCTTCGGGATCTCAACGCCGGACTTGTAGCCGGTGTCGTGGCTCATGTTGGCCCAGGCATGCTGCAGGAGAGTTCGGATCTGGATCTCGAAACGGTAGGGAGTGTCGGGGATTGAGCAGATGTAATGCACTGAAAGATAGCCGAAACTGTCGATTTCATGAAGTTTCCGCTTGTCCACGGTGTTGTCCCAGTCTACAGTAAAGAGTTTCTCCACCACGGAAGCTACCTTGTCCACATCGTCGATGTAGAAGGTTATCACCCTGACTCCGACTATGTCGGTTATGTCCGTAAGGTCAGAGTACTTGCTGCCCTTGAGCGCCAGCTTGCCTGCCAGGGAAGATTCTTCCTTGACTCGGGTCTCCACGGCGGCGACAAGTATTCCGGCACCGGAAAGGACTTCGCGGATCTGCTCCACAAGGTTTACCGATGCTGTTTCGAAAAGCCCATGGTCCTTCCGGTACTGTTCGATGATTGCTGTTGAGTGTGCGTCCAGTTTGAGTTCCATTGTACAAAATTAATGAATATTTACTTATCTTTAGTCCTGAATATGAAATCACTCTGCACTTTTTTCATCACTTTCCTCTCCTGCCTGGCGCTCTTTGCCGGCTGTTCCGGGTCTTCTGCTCCTGACGGAACCAGCAGGTACGAGGCTTTCGCACCTGACGGGATACCGTTCAGGGTTGCCGATTCCACATGGAAGATTGACATGAGGGGCAACCACCGCGCAGTGGTCACAGTAAGCGATGACTCCAAGGAAGGCGTCAGGGTCATCCTGCCCTGGAGGCGGCCGGACCTTCATCCTGAGACCAAGAAGGTCCTCGTGACCGATTCCGAGGACAATGAGGTCAAGGAGGTCACGGTTCCGCTCCTGACCTCGGAAAAAGGAGAGATTATTTTCCGTCCGGTTTCCGGTGCCGGAAAGTATTTCATCTACTATCTCCCCTTCAAATGGCAGACATGGTACCTCAACGTGTCTGACTACCTGGCTCCCGGGATCGATGACTCGGCCAGGGAATGGGAAGGAAGGGTGCTGAAGGACAAGGATAATCTTCCGGAAGCCAGCGTGGACTGCTTCGAAAGCGCTTCGAAGTTCCATTTCTGGAGCCCGATGGGGCTTATCGCCACCAAGGCTGAAACGGATGCCGTGAAAAAAGCCTGCGGAAAGGACATGGTCATCTTCCCCGAAGACCGCGCATTCCCCATACAGTTGAGGAGGGAGCTGCCGGTCAGGTGGACAAAGGCCCCTGGAAGCAGCTTCGAGGGGCTGGCCATGAGGAATGAATATTACACCTGGCAGCTGGGTGTCTGGGCTGCGGGCAAGGAACTGAAGGATGTGAAGGTGAAGTTCTCGGACCTAGTCAACGGAAGCAGCACGATCCCCTCCGGAGAAATGACCTGTTTCAACCAGGAAGGTACCAGCTGGGATGGCAGCCATCTTGACTTCACGGTCGATGTTCCCAAGGACAGGGTGCAGGCCCTGTGGTGCGGAGTCCAGATTCCCCAGGACGCCAAGAGCGGAACCTATCATGGGGATGTCACCGTCTCGGCTGAAGGCGTCGAGCCCCAGGTCATAAGCCTGGCCATAAAGGTTGCCCGGGATGTCCTCGCCGACAAGGGTGACTCCGAAGTCTGGAGGCATTCCAGGCTACGCTGGCTCAACTCCACCCTATTCTTGGACGACAACAATCCTGTCGGGCCGTATGATGAAATGGAAGTCGAAGGAAGGACTGTCAAAGCCACGGGAAGGGATGTCAGGATCGGCGGCAACGGCATGGTCCAGGGAATAAGCTTCCACGGGAAGGAAATCCTCGATGCACCTCAGGAAATCGTCATTTCCAAAGGATCCAAGGACGTTGTGTTCACATCCGACAACGTGACCGTCACCAAGGAAGCGGCCGGGCTGGTAAAGTGGACGGCAACATCAGAGCAGGACGGCATCAGCTTCAAGCTGGAAGGGAACATGGAGTTCGACGGACACATGCATTTCGACATCTATGTGTCCGCTCCGGATGATGTCCCTGTCAAGGATGTCCGACTCGTAACCAGATACTCCCCTTATTCTTCTGAATATTTCATGGGGGCCGGATTCGGCGGAGGCTACAC
Organism: uncultured Bacteroidia bacterium; assembly: GCA_902795735.1. Classification (GTDB taxonomy): domain Bacteria; phylum Bacteroidota; class Bacteroidia; order Bacteroidales; family UBA932; genus Cryptobacteroides. The sequence continues at coordinate 3,831 of CADBMD010000070.1, read as the reverse complement.
TCCGGCGGCATATTCATGGAACTGGACAGGACCTTACGACAGCTACTGGATGGGCGGCGTCGAGGCTGGCCTGCACACCGAGTTCCGCGGAGGCAGCTATCACGGTCCCCTGCTCAATGCCTACAATCCTGAGCCCACCCCCGTCTGGAGCAATGAAGGGAAGGGCGCCGTCAAGGTGACCGGAGGCAAAGGACGTCCAGCCCAGGTGATCGCTTCGACCGGTCCGCGCGTCTTAGGGAAGGAGCCTTTGAATTTCGAGTTCAACCTGATGATCACACCGACCAAGGAACTTGACACGGAGAAACAGTTCTCGATGAAGTTCTTCCACGCCAGGCCAGCAGATTTCGACAGGGCGGCCGAAGACGGAGCCAACATCGCGAACATCCATCATGCCCAGAACCTCAATCCCTACATCAACTATCCGTTCATCGTAAGGGATTCCCTGATCGATTTCATCAAGCATGAACACGAGTGCGGCAGGAAGGTAAAGCTGTACTACACTATGAGGGAGCTTTCCTCCCACATCGAAGAGGTCTACGCCCTTCACAGCCTCAACGGCGAAATCATCCGGAGCGGTGAAGGCGGAGGAAACGCATGGCTGTGCGAGCATCTTATCGAGGACTACATACCCCAGTGGTACACTCCCCTCAACAGCTTCTCCCCTTGGGATTCTGATGCGGCCTTCCACCTGGTCAGCAATTCCCGCTACATCAACTATTTCATCGAAGGCCTGAAGTGGCTCGTAGAGAACTACGACATCGACGGGCTCTACATGGATGATGTCTCCTGCGACAGGGTCACCATAAAGCGGGTCCGCAAGATCCTCGACACCTACCATAAGGGATCACTCATAGACCTGCATTCCAACACCTGGTACTCCGTGGGCCCTGCCAACCAGTACACTGAATTCTTCCCCTATGTGGACAGGCTTTGGTTCGGAGAGAGTTTCAAATACGATGAGATGACTCCGGACGAATGGCTGGTGACATTCTCGGGCATTCCTTTCGGAGTCATGAGCGAGATGCTCCAGGATGGCGGCAACAGGTTCCTGGGGATGGTTTACGGCACGACCGCCCGGCACTCATGGACCGACTCCGGAGATGCAAAGTCCCCTGTCCCGATGTGGAAATTCTGGGAAGAATACGGAATCAAGGATTCGAGGATGGCCGGCTACTGGGATCCCTCATGCCCCGTCACCACTTCTGATCCGCTCGTCAAGGCAACCGCCTACATAAAGGATGACTGCACGCTTGTCTCCATCGGCAATTTCGACACCAGGGACAAAGACGTCAGCCTTTCAATAGATTTCAAGAGCCTGGGCATAGACCCCGCCAAGGCCGTCATTACCGCTCCGGCAATCCATAATTTCCAGGATGAGAGGACATTCAAGCCTGGAGAAAGGATCCCGGTCAAGGCAAAGCAAGGATGGATGTTAGTTATAAGATAATGGTCAAGAAATTATTCCTGTTGATGATGCTCTCATCGCTGGCCCTGTCAGCGACTGCGGCCCCTGGCAAGGCCAGGCTCACAGAGGGCAAGACTACTATGCAGACCTATGGATTCTCCGACCCCAACCCGGTAGCGAATCCCGACCTGCTGCAATATCCCTATTTCCGGTTCGACGGCTATGCCGTCAAGTCCGAGCCCAAGGAATGGAAGACGGTAGTCCTTGAAAACGACTGGATCAGCGTAACCGTTTTCCCTGAAATCGGAGGCAAAGTCTGGGGTGCGGTCGACAAGACGACCGGCAAGGAATTCATCTACTACAACCATGTGGTGAAATTCCGCGACATTGCGATGAGAGGCGCATGGACCTCCGGAGGGATCGAATTCAATTTCGGAATAATAGGCCATATTCCTTCGACAGCCACTCCTGTGGACTACGTCACGAGGGAGAACGCGGACGGGAGCGTCAGCTGCTTCATAGCTTCGTTCGAACTTCTCACCAGGACATGGTGGACCGTTGAGATCTCCGTTCCTGCAGACAAGGCTTCCTTCACCACAAAGACCGACTATATCAACACATCCTCCCTCGAACAGCCTTACTACAACTGGATGAACGCTGCTTTCAAAGCCGGCGGCAACCTCCAGCTCTGCCTTCCCGGCGACCGTTACATCGGCCATGGAGGAGACCCTCATCCTTATCCCATCGATGCCGAGGGCCGGGATCTATCCTGGTACTCCAACAATGCCTTCGGAAGAGACAAGTCCTATCACCTGATCGGCGGTTACGAAGACTTCTTCGGAGCTTTCTGGCATGACGACGGTTTCGGATATGTCCACTGTGCCCGGCCAGACGAGAAACTAGGCCGGAAGTTCTTCACCTGGAGCCAGTCCAGGGAAGGAGGGATCTGGGAAGGATTGCTGACCGACACAGACGGACAGTATGTCGAGATGCAGGCAGGAAGGATGTTCAACCAGCCATCACAGATCGAAAGCATCGACACTCCTTTCAAGAACCATTCATTCGCACCGATGGGCTGCGACAGCTGGGAAGAGCATTGGTATCCGGTCGAGGATATCGGAGCCTTCCAGGCCGCGACCCCGTTCGGGGCCTTGAGCCTGAAGAGAGACGGAAGCAAAGCTACCGTCAAGGTCTCTCCCGTAACCGGAGGCAAGAAGGTCGTTTCCATCTCCCTTGGAGACAAGGTAATCTCCTCCGAGGAAGTGGTTTTCTCTCCCTTGCAGGCATGGACCAAGGATCTCTCCGGCCTTGGAGACGGCTTCCTTGAAATATCCATAGGAGAAAAAGAACTGGTGTACAGCGAGGATCCTTCTTCCCTGAAGACTAACAGGCCTGACACCATGCCGGAGGATTTCGACTGGAACAATGCCTACGGACATTGCCTCAGAGGCGACCAGCTCATGAACGTCCGGCATTACGAAGAAGCCGAAAAGGAATATTCAGCCAGCCTTGCACTGGACAAATGGTATGCTCCGGCACTCAGGGGGATGGCCTCCTTCTGCCTCCATTGCGGCCGCTACGAAGAGGCTTTTGAATATGCCAGGAAAGCCCTGAGGATCAACACCTATGACGGAGAAGCCAACTACCTCTACGCCCTCGCAGCCAAGGCGGTCGGGAAGGTCATCGAAGCCAAGGATGGTTTCTCGATAGCGACCTACACTGCCGCATTCAGGGATGCAGCCTACTGCGAACTGGCCAAGATCGCCCTTTCGGAACAGGACTGGGCACTCTCCCTGACATATTCAAGGAAAAGCAACGGAACTCCGGGGAAACTGGCCGAACTGGTCGCTTTGAGACATCTTGGTGATGAAGGGTCCTGCCGGGATATCCTTGAAAAAGAGTCGGCGGCCCTCCCGCTATTCCCATGGTACGGTTTCGAGAAAGCTATCCTGGAAGGCAAGGAGGATTCCTTCGCCGGATCGCTGAGATGCGAGCTCCCGCATGAGACTTTGCTCGAGACTGCGCTTTGGTACCTGGACAGCGGACTCCTGGAGGAAGCCTCATGTCTTTGCTCAATGACTGACTATCCCACGGCAAAGTATGTTATGGCCTACATCGAAAACATGCGCGGAGACAGCCAGAAGGCCGACAAGATTCTGGACGAGGCCAACGCCGCCTCGCCTGGTTTCGTCTTCCCCTTCCGCCCTGAATTGCTCAAGGTCTTCGACTGGGCCTCTGAAAGGAAACCCGACTGGAAGCTCGATTACTACAAAGCCTTGATCCTTTGGCGTCATGCCGGCAAGGAAAAGGCCCGGGAGCTACTTGAAGGATGCGGCGATGAGCCTTCCTACTATCCTTTCTACCTCACCCGCTCCCTGCTGAGGGAAGGAGAGGCCAAACTGGCCGACCTTCGCAAGGCTGAGTCT
>CADBMD010000069.1 GCA_902795735.1 uncultured Bacteroidia bacterium | reverse complement strand
GTGGCGAAATGGTAGACGCGCTAGTTTCAGGAGCTAGTGTCAATTGCGACGTGTGAGTTCGACTCTCATCCCGCGCACGAAAAACCGGTCTCAGAAATGCTCTGAGACCGGTTTTTTTCGTATCTTTGTAGGACTAAAGCTCTTTTAAATACAATGAAAAGAATTGCACTGCTGGTTTTCAGCATGGCAGTTGCGGCGATAGCCGTCAGCTGCTCAAAAGATGAAACCACCTCCAAGGATGCAGATCTTGCGGGTGTCAATGTTGCAGTAGGTGAAAAAAAAGGATCGTACAAGAAGCTCTTTGTCTTGAATGAGGGCAATTTCCAGAAAAACAATGCGACCCTTGATTTCTTCAGGTTCTCTGATGGAAATTATGTTTCCGATGCTTTCGGATCAATGAATCCTGCTGTAGTACAAGGAATTGGAGATACGGGTAATGACCTGGCTCTCCATGATGGCAAGTTATGGATTGTCATGAACGGGTCGAGTGCGGTCCACATCGTGGATGCCTGGGACGAAACACTCATAGCAACTGTTACTGTGCCTGATCCGCGGTTCATTGCTTTCGATGGCTCACATGCTTATGTAAGTTCGTATGCCGGAGCTGTCTATGGCGGCGACGAAGTCAGAGGCAAGGTTTACAGGATTTCCCTTGCAACCAACAAGGTTGATGCAGAAGTCGAAGTCGGCTGCCAGCCCGAGGGCCTTGCAGTTTCCGGCAAATATCTCTATGTCGCCAACAGCGGCGGCTATAACTTTGTTCACGAGAACACCTTGAGCGTGATAGACCTGGACTCTTTCAAAGTAGTGTCCAGCATAGAAGTCGCTTCGAACCTTCACTATCTCATTGCGGATGGTAAAGGAAGTCTCTGGGCGTCCAGCTACGGAGAGAGTACCTGGAGCCAGGATGAATCCGGCAACTGGATTTCCAACATGTCGGAACCCATGGGGTTGTACAAGGTTACCATTTTCTCCGGAACCCAAGGCTTGGTGAGTCAGGTAAAGGATGTCCATGTCAGTTGCATGTCTCTTTCGCAGGATGGCTTCATTTATGCTGTCGGTAATGCCAAGGAGATGACCGGTGGGCAGGAACTGTGCTTGTACAAGGTTTCCACAGCTAGCAATGCTGTCGAGAGTGCCGTTTTCCAAGGGAGGCCTTTCGAAAAGGTGAAGAATCCTTACGGGATGCTTGTCAATCCTGACAATAACGACATATATCTGGCGGATGCTGATTATACTGGCCCCGGGAAGGTCTGGTGTTTCCATACTGCCAATGGTCTTTCTGGCTACGAGATGAAGTGGTCAGCAGTTGCCGGGATGCTTCCTGCTCACATGGTGCTCTACTAGAAGATGCTCTTATACGCCATAGTTTCATTCCACCTGCTTTTAACGGCTCCAGCCTGTCAACCCGAGCTTTCCTGCCATCCTGAACGAAGCGAAGGATCTGACACCCTGAAAGCCTCCGTGATAAGTTCCACCGCAAGCAGCCTTGTCACCCCACAGAGAATCACATCCAGGGAACTAGGCCGCGTTGAAGGCATAAGCGAAGCCGTAAGGCGCTTCGCCGGAGTGCAGGTCAGAGACTATGGAGGAGTAGGAGGCCTCAAGACTGTTAACGTCAGGAGTCTTGGAAGTGAACACACAGGAGTGTTCATCGACGGAATCCAGATTGACAATGCCCAGAACATGCAGGTGGACCTTGGACGTTTCGGAACAGGAGAATTCAGCAGCATAAGCCTTTTCACAGGCCAGAAGACAACCCTTCTCCAAAGTGCCAAGGAATATTCATCCGCAAATGCACTTTACCTTGAAAGCAGTAAGCCTGCCTTTGAATATTCCAAAAGAGACAACTTCAGAGTCGCACTTAAAGCCGGATCCTTCTCCACCCTGTCACCTTCGCTATCGTGGGAACATCTCTTCAAGGGAGGCATTTCATTGAGAACCAGCGCAGAGGCTCTGGGGTCAGACGGTAGGTACCGTTTCCACGTGAAAGACTACAGGACATTTCCCGACGGAACTACGGCCGGATACGATACGACCATGACCAGGATGAACGGCGACATCCGTTCCGTCCGTCTTGAGGCCCGGCTGTATGGCCCGGATGGCAACAGGACGACCTGGAACCTCCATGCCTATGCCTATGATTCGGAACGAGGCCTTCCAGGCCCTGTCTTTAAAAGGGCAGGAGAGTATCCCCTCAGCGAAGACCGCCAGTCTGACCGCGATGCCTTTCTACAGGGCTGTCTGACAAGTCGGCTGAGCGAAAGATGGACCTTGATGGGGAAGGCGAAATATTCATTCAGCCATCTTGAATATGTCGATTTCCCAGAACTTCGTCCCGATCTGACGGGTGCCATATTCAATTATCTGAATCACTCAGCCTATGCGTCCGGCGTGCTTTCCGGGAAGGTTTGGGAACGGACAAGGGTCAGTCTGGCTCAAGACGTCCAATATGACCATCTTGATGCGGACTTGACTGCATTTTCATATCCAGACAGGTTTTCTTCATGGACAAGCCTGACATGGATGATGGAATACGGAAGGCTTGAATTGTCTCCGACTTTGCTTTTCCTGGGAGTCCATGACTCGTTCCTGGTTTCGGGAGTGAGGAACAGTTCATTCAGGAAAGCCTTGATGCCTTCAGTCGTCATGAAATGGAATCCAACCGGAACGCTTGCCTTCGACGCCATGGCGAAACGCTCTTTCAGGATGCCGACATTCAATGACCTTTACTATACTACTGTAGGGGCCAAGACCCTGGACCCGGAAGATGCCGTCCAGTTCAATCTTGGAGGGGAGTGGACGCCCGCCCATGGGACCGGAAAGACATTCCGACTTCGGACGGATCTCTATCACAACCGGCTGAAGAACAAGATTATCGCGGTCCCGACTTCCAACCAGTTCCGGTGGTCCATGTACAATCTTGGGAAAGTCAACGTACTTGGAGCAGACCTGATTGCCGACTACCAGTACAAGTCAGGGAAGACCGAGGCCGGAGGAAACTTCCGCTACACCTACCAGCGTGCTACCGACCGTACCGATCCGGAGTCTCTTGGATGGAAGGGCCAGATCCCCTATGTTCCGGTCCACAGCGGGTCATTCAATATCTTCGGGGACTTCTCCGGATGGAGGATGGACTTGACTTTCTTTGCTTCAGGCGAAAGATACACGGCCTCTGCAAATCTTCCCGCTTACCGGATCGCCCCCTGGAGCACCCTTGACGCGGCTTTTTCCAAAGACATCCCTTTACGGTCCGGAGTACTTGGCTTTAAACTGTGTCTCAACAATATCCTTGACCGCCAATACGAAGTGGTGGACAATTACCCCATGCCAGGATTCAATTTCCTCTTCAAAGTCGAGTATAGGAAATAAGCGGCTTTTTTGTACTTTTGTAAGAATATAAAAGAAGCCGATGGACATAATACAACTGATAGAGATCATAGCCCTTGTCATGGGCATACCATACATGATTTTCGAAGTGCTCCAGAAGAATGCCATGTGGTACTTCGGAATGGTTACGAGCACGGCTTGCGCGATCCAGTTCTACCTCCAGGCCAACTGGGCGAACATGGGACTTAACATCTACTACGTCATCATGGCTTTCTGGGGACTTTACCAATGGAAAAAAGACAGCCAGGAAGTCGATGCAGAGATACATCTGAGCCGGCTCAGCTCTAAACTTGCAATCTGGAGCGCTGTGATTTTCCTTTTTGGTACCGGGGCCTTGGTCTGGCTGCTGACCCTTCTCAATGACAGCAATGCCTGGATGGATGCGGTCTCCACAGCGCTCTGCGTCGTGGCCATGATCTGGCTGGCCAAATCCATCCCTTATCACTGGATCCTCTGGGTCATAGGAGACACCGTCCTCGTGGTCATGTGCTTCCTTGGCGGAAAGTACTGGATGACACTGTTGTACGTCGCTTATGTCATCGTGTCCACCTATGGCTTCTTCCGTTGGAGGAAGAGGGGAGAGTATATTTCCTGACAACAATAACACCCTCAAAGATATGAAAGCCTTTTACCGAGTCCTGCTGACTGTTACTGCCATGCTGGCCTGCGTCTTCCAGCTGGCTGCACAGCTGCCTTACATGGACAAGACCCTGAGCGCTGAAGAAAGGGCCGCCGACCTTGTCGGCAGGCTTACCCTTGAAGAGAAGTCGTTGCTCATCCGGTACAATTCTCCGGCCATCCCACGTCTGGGCATTCCGGCCTACAACTGGTGGAACGAAGCCTTGCATGGAGTAGCCAGGAACGGCCTTGCCACAGTCTATCCCATGCCTATCGGAATGGCCGCCACTTTCGATGAACAGCTTCTGGAAGAAGTGTTCACTTCGGTAAGCGACGAAGCCAGGGTGAAATACCGTCTTGCCAGGACGGTTGAGGCCCCCGGCGACTACTGGTACAAAGGCTTGACTTTCTGGACCCCCAACATCAACATATTCAGGGATCCAAGGTGGGGACGCGGAATGGAGACCTATGGAGAAGACCCCTATCTGACAGGACTCCTTGGAATGGCCGTTGTCCGCGGGTTGCAAGGTGATCGGGAAGACGGACACCTCAAAGCACAGGCCTGCGCAAAGCATTTCGCAGTCCATTCGGGACCTGAGTCAAGCCGTCACCGTTTCGACGCAATGGTTTCAGAGAGGGACCTTTGGGAGACATACCTGCCTGCATTCAAGGACCTTGTCACCAAGGCCAAGGTCGATGAAGTCATGTTCGCCTACAACAGTTTCGAGGGCACTCCCTGCGGAGCAAACGAAAGGCTCCTGCAGGATATACTGCGTAAAGAATGGGGATTCAAAGGCATCATCCTGAGTGATTGCTGGGCGGTCTCCGATTTCTACGGGGAGAACAACCACAATTGGTCCAAGGATGCTGTCGAGGCTATCGCGGCTGCCGTACATGCCGGGATGGAACTCGAATGCGGAGCTTTGACCCACCTTATTCCACAGGCTGTCGAGAGAGGCTTGATGAAGGACACTGACTTGGATGAAGCGGTCAAAAAGCTTTTCACTGTCAGGTTCGCTCTCGGAGAGATGGATTTCGAATCTCCATGGGATTCGATCCCGGAGTCGGTCCTCGCTTCCGAGGAGCATCGTCTCCAGGCTCTGGATGCCGCCAGGAAGAGCCTCGTACTTCTGAAGAATGACGGGATTCTTCCTTTGAAAGCCGGTGCCAGGATCGCGCTCGTCGGTCCCAATGCTGCTGATTCAGTCATGATGTGGGGCAATTACAATGGTTTCCCTACCAGGACAGTGACCCTCCTGGATGCCCTGAAGGCCAGGATTCCAGACCTTGAATATGTGAAAGGGTGTCCTCTGGCAGCGGAGCTCCAGAAAGAGCCGACGGACATCGCTGCCATCGTCTCAGGTCTGTCTGACTATGACACAGTCATATTCGCAGGAGGTATTTCACCCCGTCTCGAAGGTGAGCAGATGGATGATGTGGACATCCCCGGTTTCTTCGGAGGCGACAGGACATCCATCAGCCTTCCCGCCATCCAGAAGCAACTTATAGCAGCCCTTGCAGAAGCCGGAAAGAAAGTCATATTCATAAATTTCTCCGGAAGCACCATCGCCCTTTCTGATGAGGACAGGCTCTGCAGTGCCATCGTCCAGGCTTGGTATCCAGGCCAGGAAGGAGGAACTGCTGTGGCTGACCTTCTTTTCGGGGATTTCAATCCATCCGGGAAGCTCCCGTTGACTTTCTACGCCGATGACAGCCAGCTCAAGGATTTCAATGACTATGACATGGAAGGAAGGACCTACCGCTATTTCAAAGGCAAGCCTCTCTATCCTTTCGGTCACGGCCTCAGCTACACTACATTCAAATATGGCCGTCCCAAGGTCCGGACTCTTGCTGACGGAACCAGGGCCGTCGTGGTGAAAGTCAAGAACAAAGGCAAGGTCGATGGCGATGAGATAGTCCAGCTCTATGTCAGCAGGCCCGATGACCAGGAAGGACCCGTCAAGACCCTGCGCGGCGTGAAGAGGATTACCCTCAGGGCCCGCAAGAGAATGAAGGTGGCCATCCCTATCAGCGATGACACCTTTACCTGGTGGAATCCGGATTCCGGAAGGATGGAACCCCGTGGAGGACGTTATCTTATCCATGTGGGCGGTACATCGGCTTCTTCCGGCCAGAGGACAGTCAAGACTAATGTTCAGATTTAGGACATGATCATAATAGCAGAAAGTGGAGCTACCAAGATAGAATGGGTGGCGGTAGGACAGGGCCTTGGACCAGTCAAGGTCCGGACAGCCGGAATCAACCTCGCTTCGATGCCGGAGGAGACAGTAGAAGCGATAGCAAAGGAAGCGGCCGGGGAATTCGCGAAGAGCGGGATAGGACCCGAGGTCGATGAAATCCATTTCTATGCTGCAGGATTGATCACATCGCCAGGCGTCCCTGTGCCTGAACAGGCCCTCGGGCTTGACAGAGTCCTTCGCACCTTCTATCCCAAGGCTGTCATTGAATATGCCTCCGACCTTCTGGATGCGGCCAGGGCTGTCTGCGGACCAAATCCTGGAATAGCAGCTATCCTCGGGACGGGATCCAACAGTTGTTTCTATGACGGAGAAAAGATCGTGAAGAATGTCCGCTCCGCCGGCTTCATCCTCGGAGACGAGGGTGGGGGAGCGCGGCTTGGGAAGTTGTTCATGTCGGATTTCCTGAAGGGGCTTGTCCCTGAACCTGTGGCCGGAGAGTTCGCCTCTGAATTCGAAGTTGACTATCTGACAGTGGTGAAGAATGTCTATAAAGGAGACGCACCTTCAAGGTATCTAGGATCTTTCGCTCCTTGGATAATGGCCCGTTATGATTCCTCTGAATATGTCCGCAACCTGGCGGAGGGCAACTTCCGGGATTTCATCGAGAGGGCTTTGAAGCAGTATGACCTGGAGCATTTCCCTGTCGGGGTCATAGGCGGTTTCGGCCACGCTTATGAGAAGGTCCTCCGGAAGGTCTCCGAGCCATACGGGATCCATTTCAGCAAGATAATTCCTTCTTCACTTGAAGGACTCGTTGATTATCATCTGGGGAGATTTTAATATGGAAAACAGGACTACCGAACAGTCTTCAAGGTACGACCATCTCGATGGCATGTCCACCGGGGAGTTGCTCCGGGCGATCAACACAGAGGACCGCACGGTCCCTTCTGCTGTTGCCAGGGCAATACCGCAGATAGAGAAGCTTGTAGATGGAATCGTAGAGAGGGTAAGGAAAGGTGGCCGGGTATTCTACCTCGGAGCAGGGACAAGCGGGCGGCTCGGCGTAGTGGACGCCTCGGAGATCCCTCCGACCTATGGTGTCCGGGATGTGTTCATCGGCTTGATGGCCGGAGGGGACAAGGCCATGAGGTCTGCGGTAGAAGGTGCTGAAGACTCCTTGTCAGGTGGCTGGGAAGACATGCAGCCATTCTCTCCAGGTCCCCAGGATGTCTTGTTGGGAATAGCCGCTTCGGGCACGACACCTTATGTGATAGGCGCTCTGAGAACCGCCCGGGAACATGGGCTTCTTACATCCTGCCTGACATGCAATGAAGGCGCTCCTGTGGCATCCGAGGCCGAGATCCCGATAGTGGTCGTTGTGGGGCCTGAATTCGTTACCGGAAGCACCAGGATGAAGGCAGGGACTGCCCAGAAGCTTGTCCTGAACATGATTTCCACTGCTTCCATGATCCGCCTCGGCCATGTCAAAGGAAGCAAGATGGTGGACATGCAGCTCACGAACCACAAACTTGTTGACAGGGGAACCAGGATGATAATGGAAGAAACCGGAATCGAAGATTATGACTATGCCAGGTCTCTGCTCCTCAATCATGGATCAGTCCGTGAGGCAGTGGCTTCATTGCAGTCGAAGACGTTCAAAGCATGACATTACCTGAGAAATATCCATCCAAACTCCTTGAGGACGCCGTCCTTGCCATAGGCTCCCTGCCGGGGGTCGGGAAACGCAGCGCCCTCCGTCTTGCTCTCCACCTGTTGAGACAGCCTCAGGAGAGCGTACATCATTTCGCCGACTCGATCGTGCGTCTGCGCGATGATGCGAAATACTGCCGGGAATGCATGATGATTTCGGACGAAGACACCTGCTCCATCTGTTCCGACCGAAGCCGTGACCACAGGACCATCTGCGTGGTCGAGAATGTCCGGGATGTGATGAGCATAGAGAACACTGGCCAGTACCATGGTGTCTATCACGTCCTTGGAGGGATTATCTCCCCGATCGCCGGGATAGGACCTTCGGACTTGACGATATCAGCCCTGGTCGGCCGGGTGAAGTCCCTGGCCTCAGAAGAAGGCTCTCCTGAACCTGAAGTCATCCTGGCCTTGAGCGGAGACGTGGAAGGGGAAACTACATCCTTCTACATCTACAGGCAGATTTCCGGTTTCGGAGTGAAAGTTTCTTCGCTGGCGCGCGGACTTGGCTTCGGGGATGATCTTGAATATGCCGACGAACTCACCCTCGGACGTTCCATCGTAGGCCGCCAACCATTCAAACCTTGACGTCATGTGGCTTGTCGCAGCACTGATCCTGGCCTTGTCGCTTTGCGCCGACTGCTTTGCGGTCTCGGCAGGATCCAGCGTCACCTTGAAGGATGATTCCTGGGGAAAGATACTCCCTGTGGCCCTGGTGTTCGGACTGGTCCAGTCAGGCCTGTTCTTCGCAGGCTGGGCATTCGGAGACATATTCTCAGGGGTAGTGGGCTCGATGGCTCCGGTAATTGGCTTCCTGCTGCTGCTATACGTAGGAGGCTCGATGTTATATTCAGCGATCAGGAATGACTTGGAGTCCAGGGACTTGAACGGCATCCGGAACGTGTTGCTCGGAGCTATAGCCACCAGCATAGATGCTTTTACCGTGGGCGTTTCCTTCTCGATGGACGGAGACAGCGCTGGCGACGTGCTTTTGAAAGCATTGGTGATCCTGGCCGTCACCTTCCTTACAGTGGTTTTCGGTATGAAAGGAGGAGCCTATGCCGGCAAACGTTACGGCAGGGGAGCCCTTTTCGTCGGAGGAACGGTACTCCTTCTGATAGGTTTAAATATCCTGTTCAAATTCATTTAGTTGCGCATTTAGCCTTGTTTTTGGGAAATTATTCCTATTTTTGTGGACTGACTGTAGGATCATGATCTCAATCTTTTACAGAAGGAACGGCAAACTTGTCGTGGCTCAGTCTGAGGCTGAGTTTTCCAAGTTGAATCGGGACGATGTCCTCTGGATCGACCTCCTTTCCCCTTCTGGAGAGGAGAAACACACCGTTGACTTGTTCCTCGGCGAGGAAATCCAGAGCCGTGCCCAGGCCGAGGAGATCGAGAGTTCTTCCCGTTTTTCCGAGACTGAGAACGCCATATTCGCGAACACCAACTTCCTCATGCCGGGGCCTGAAGACTATTCAATGGAAGCGGTTTCCTTCACTTTTGTCGGGAATTGCCTCACTACATCGCGAGACGTTCCCCTGAGGTCATTCACCGAGCTCCAGCGCAGGATAGTGGCCAAGCCACAACTTTATCCCAGCGGATTCACGGTCTTCGCCAGCATCATGGACCAGCGAGTCGACCTTGATGCCGACATGATCGAGCTGATGAGCAAGGAGATAGCCCAGTACAGCAAGAGGATCAACCAGCAGGAAGACATAGACGAAGATTTCCTCCTCGACATCAACCAGCTCCAGGAGAACACGATGATAGTCCGCGAGAACATCGTGGACAAGCAGCGTCTCATCTCGAACATGATAAAGAGCGACAAGTATCCCCGCGAGCTCCAGGACCGTTTCTCGGTCATGCTGCAGGACATCACCTCGCTCATCAATCATGCCAACTTCAGCTTTGAAAGGCTTGAGTACCTTCAGGAGACGGTCCTAGGACTTATCAACCTGGACCAGAACAACATAATGAAGATATTCACCCTTGTGTCGGTACTGCTGATGCCTCCGACCCTCGTGGCGAGTTTCTATGGCATGAACGTGCCCCTTCCCTTCATGGACAAAGGCTGGGCATGGTTCGCCCTTCTCCTCTTCATGGGATTGCTGGTCGCTCTGGTCCTCTACATTTTCCGAAAGAAGAAAATGTTCTGAAATTTGCCCTCTCAAGCATTGTAAATCAGATAATTTTGCCTATTTTTGCGAGCCTTTTGACAAGGCCGGCCTCTGGCTGATGTCTTGTAGGGCGAAAAAATATTGTTAAACAACTAGTTATCTTATCATTACCATTATGGCAGAAGAAACAAAGAAAACATTTGCGAATGCCTCCGTCGCTCCTGAGGAGTTCGATTGGGAAGCATTTGAGGGTGGTTCTGACATCTACGGTCAGAGCGACAAGAAAGAAATTGAAGAAGCTTACGACCAGACTCTCTCCAAGATAGTCGAGAACGAAGTGGTCGAAGGAACGGTCACCGCAATCTCCAAGAGGGAAGTCATCGTCAACATAGGTTACAAGAGCGAGGGTGTCATCCAGGCTCCTGAGTTCCGTTACAATCCCGATCTCAAGGTAGGTGACAAGGTTGAGGTCTATGTCGAGTCCGCTGAGGACCGCAAGGGACAGCTCATCCTTTCCCACAAGAAGGCTCGCGCCCTCAAGTCCTGGGATCGCGTCAATGAGGCTTGCAACAACGACGAGGTTGTCAAGGGCTTCATCAAGACCCGCACCAAGGGTGGCATGATCGTCGACGTGTTCGGCATCGAGGCCTTCCTTCCTGGTTCC
>CADBMD010000068.1 GCA_902795735.1 uncultured Bacteroidia bacterium | reverse complement strand
CTTCGCTTTCCTACGGGAACTACCGCCTTGGAGTGGCCCAGGCCCACTCTCCTTTGGGATTCAACGAAGGGAACAAGTACCCCTGGCCCGTTGTGGAACCAGACGAGAGGTTCGTGACTCCAGGGCAGCCCAACATCGTCCGCGGTCCCAACGGCCTCGAATGGTGGCTCGTCTACATGGCAAACGCCAAGAGCGGAGGTCCTCGTTCCCAGTTCATCGACAGGATCCATTTCGTGGATGGCCGCCTTACCGTGGATGCCATAAACGACAAGGATTCACCAGGTTATCATCCCTTGCCGGCCAAACCATACTATGAAGGAAAGACGATGGCTGACCTGCCTGACGCAGGAGCCTATCTTTTCGAAGTCACGATGAGCGACAACTCTCCTGCTTCTGGCGTCTGCGTCTGGACAGATGGAAAGGGAAGGATAGATATAGGCGTGGACAACAACACCGGCAAAGGTTTCATCCGCTCCAGGCTCGGAAAGAAAAAAGTGTCAGAGGATATCTATCTTCCCTATCCCATCGACCCTGCAAGACCTCATCTGTGGAGGGTTGAGAACAACTACGGGACCATCTCTGCATGGGTGGACGGAATCCTCCTTTGCGACCATAGGGCCTTCAACGTCAAGACTTCGGGGCGCCCCGGACTTCTGAACAAGGGAGCAAAAACCGATTATGTCACTTACACCCTGGGCTGGGACGAGTGGGGTCCCAACATCTCCGGCTGGAACGGCAACTTTGAAAGCGGAGCTTCTTCTTTCAAAGGCCTTGCCCTTCCGAAGGGCCAGACCTTCAAGGGAGAAGAGAGCGAGAATTACGAATTCAGCGCCCTGCTCCGTTCCGACTCCAGCGAGTCCGGCAGGTTCGGAGGATATGCTGCTTATTCTGACAAGAACAATTTCTGCCTCATCACAGTCGATTCCAAGAAAAGGATCTTTTCCATCGAGAACAAGAAGAATGGGGAATCCTCGACTATCGAGTTCCCGATGCGCCGGATCGTCGACATCTACCCAGACACGAAATACTCCGATGCCTGGGAAAAGCAATACCGCTTCCAGGACGGGGAAGTGTGTCTGGATGGACTGGAGCTGCCCTATGCAGACTTCGAATACGAAGACCAGTCCAACCAGGATCCTGCCTCCCTTTTCCAGATAAAGTACCTTTCCGGAGGAAAATGGCTCCCCTTGTGGTACTCCGTCAAGAAAACCAGGAACGAAGGCTGGCAGAGGCTTGAATTCGGAGAGATAAAGACTGAAGCGCTGTCGTTCATCAACCGTGATCCCGAGGACTCCAAGAGGCACATCAGCGGCATCAAGGCGGACATAACCCTTCCTGACGCATGCCAGTTCCGCTTCCTTCGTGAAAACGGCAAGCTCTACATATTCCTCAACAACGTCCTTGTCTATTCCCTGTCAGCCCCTTACGGCCCATCCACAGTCGGATTCTACAATGACGGGGCATCAAAGGTCACCCTCGAGGATTCGTTGTACTACATAAAGTAGCATTTCTTGTTTTGCATTATCTTTGTATGAGTGACAGTTAAAGAATCAGATATCATGAAAGGAGATTCATTATTCGCTTTGATAGCCGGTGCAGCGGCAGGATTGACCCTCGGCTTGTTGTTCGCCCCTGAAAAAGGTGAAGAAACTCGAAGAAAGATGAAAGTTGCCGCAGCTGAAGGCTGGGACGAATTCATGGATGCAGCAGATGAAGGCTGGGATAAAGCCAAGGAAACCGTCGATGACATCAAGGAAGGAGCCGAAAGTGCCACTTCCAGGTTGAAGGCTCGTGCCAGGCTTGCCCGCCGTGATTTTAAGGACCTTAAAGAAACCCTTTCCGAACAGGCTGGAGACATCAAGGATGAAGCACGCTTGAAAATCCTTGCCCAGCTGGACAAACTGGAGAAAGCCCTTTCCAAGGACCCCGATGAGACCGAGGATGAGTGGAATGCCGAAGATGCTTAGGAAATGAGCGATTTCACAAGACCGATCGAGGAACTAGGAGAAGAAGCCTCCGAGTATGTCGATTTGAGAATAAATGAACTAAAGCTTACCACGGCCAAGGGCTTGTCGATGACTCTCAGCAAGCTGCTCTACATGTTGCTTGTCTTGTTCGTGGTGTCCATCATCCTGACTTCTCTTGCGATAGGCGGAGTTATGTGGATCGGAGAGATGATCGGCAGCTATGCCGGTGGAGCCGCCATAGTCGCTG